>DAOTTT010000423.1:0-5511 GCA_034437635.1 Anaerolineae bacterium
AACCTGCACCGCCGCTTGGGTGAAAATCCCATCATCGCCCATCGCATAATTCACGACGACGGCTTCTTCAGCACCGGGTGGCGGTGGCACATCAACAGACTGTGCAATGCTTAGGTCAAACCCTGGCATGACGATTTCCCAGGCAGCCGCAATATTATCTTCCACACTCTCGGCAAGCGGTTGCGCCATCAGGTAAATAATCATCTCTTGGTCTGGGTCTTGTAGCACCCCGTACCCATCGACGGTTTCCGCCGTCCAATTTGTCGGGATGGGCACAGTAAATAAGCCGTTAGGATCAGTATAGATGTCTTCATCTTCCTGCGCGGCGACAGCCCCCACCATCCATGCCATGCTCAAGAGTAAAAGTACGCTCACAAATTTGCGCATTTCGCATATCTCCAATCGAAACAAAATGAACTTCACTATAAATACGGCAAACGAGATAACAAGGTTGCATAAAAATTACTTATATTTACCATCAGCAAATCTATCCTGACAGTGGGTTTAATTTTAGGTACAATCAGGTTAAATCATCTTACAGTAAACAGTTATAAGTTTTCAGTCTCGATCTATAAGCACGCTAAAGTCTAATGGTCAACGACCAAAAACTGAGCACTTAAAACGAATCGCTAAAAACCGATCGAAAGTTACATTATGTACCCCTGCCCTGCGGCAGTTCTTCTTATTCGATGACGACAGAAAAGGTAGACATATGAGCCAATATCTGAACAGCTTTGACGCACGCGGTAAATTTGACACCGGCAGCGGCGAAGCCGTAATCTATCGCTTAAGCAAGTTGATCGAAGACGGCATCGGGCATGTGGAAAAGCTGCCCTTCAGCATTAAAGTCATGCTGGAAAACGCACTCCGCAACCTCGATGGTAAAGGCATTAGCGAAGAAGATGTACGCAATTTAGCAAGCTGGGATCCGTCCAAGCCGATGGATATGGAAATCCCCTACGTACCGGCTCGCGTCATCTTACAGGACTTCACCGGCGTTCCGGCTATCGTAGACTTGGCCGCGCTGCGTAGCGCCATGTCCCACATGGGCCGCGACCCGCAAAAGATTAACCCCGTCTGCCCGGTTGACCTCGTGATTGACCACTCCGTACAGGTAGACGCATTCGCCAATTCGGACGCGCTGAAGATCAACGCTAAGTTCGAGTTTGAACGCAACGGCGAACGCTACGAATTCCTCCACTGGGGGCAAAAGGCGTTTGATAACTTTAAGGTCGTCCCCCCGGCAACGGGTATCGTCCATCAGGTAAACCTCGAATATCTGGCGAAGGTCGTGCAGTTATACGATGATCCTAGCGGTGAGGGTCAAGTCGCCCTACCGGATACACTCGTCGGCACGGACAGTCACACCACCATGATTAACGGCCTCGGCGTTGTCGGTTGGGGCGTGGGCGGCATTGAAGCGGAAGCGGCCATGCTCGGCCAACCAATCTACATGCTCATGCCGGAAGTCATCGGCTTTAAGCTCAAAGGTAGCCTGCCAGAAGGCGCAACCGCCACCGACCTCGTGCTGATCGTCACGCAGATGCTGCGCAAAAAGGGCGTTGTCGGCAAATTCGTAGAGTTCTACGGCCCCGGCCTGAGCAATATGTCCTTGCCGGATCGCGCAACAATCGCCAACATGGCACCGGAATACGGCGCGACGATGGGCTTCTTCCCGGTGGATGCGGAAACGCTGGAATACATGCGCCGCACCGGACGCGACGAAGAAACCGTGCAACTCGTGGAACGCTATGCCAAAGAACAGGGCATGTTCCGCACGGACGACATGCCCGACCCCATCTATCACGATACGCTGGAACTCGACCTCAGCACGGTTGAGCCGAGTTTGGCCGGACCGATGCGCCCGCAAGACCGCGTGCAACTGAGCGACATGAAAAAGGCGTTTAACCAAGCCTTACGTGCTCCTGTAGGCCCACAAGGTTTTGAACTCAGCGACGACCAACTGACAAAATCCGTGACGGTGAAGGACAACGGCAACACCACCGACATCACACATGGCGCTGTCGCTATCGCCGCTATTACATCTTGCACCAATACCAGCAACCCATCCGTGATGATCGCAGCGGGTCTGCTGGCAAAGAACGCCGTTGAGCGTGGCCTCAACCGCAAGCCCTACGTCAAGACCTCACTCGCGCCGGGTTCTAAGGTTGTGACGGAATACCTCAACGCTGCCGAACTCACAGAGCCGCTGGAAGCACTCGGTTTCCACACCGTCGGCTATGGCTGCACCACCTGCATTGGCAACAGTGGCCCGCTGCCGGACGCTGTGAGTGCCGCCATCAATGAGGGCGAACTGGTCGCCGCTGGCGTGTTGAGCGGTAACCGTAACTTCGCCGGGCGCATCAGCCCGGATGTCCGCGCAAATTATCTCGCGTCGCCGCCACTGGTCGTGGCTTATGCGCTGGCAGGCACCGTTGATATTGACCTGCACAACGACACCATCGGCAAAGACAAAGACGGTAATCCCGTTTACCTTAAGGAAATTTGGCCGACCCAAGCCGAAATTATGGACGTAGTGCAAAACAGCCTCACGCCGGAAATGTTCAAGGAACAATACGGCAACGTCTACGACGGCAACGAAACATGGAACGCCATCCCTAGCGTGGACGACGCGCTGTATCCTTGGAATGACGAAAGCACGTACATCCAAGAGCCGCCCTTCTTCATCGACATCACCCCGAATGCTGACCCAATTAAGCCAATCGGCGGTGCGCGTGTGATGGTCTTGGGCGGCGACAGCATCACCACTGACCACATTTCGCCAGCCGGCAGCATCAAGAGCGATAGCCCCGCCGGGTTATTCCTCAAGGATAAGGGCGTAGAACGCCGCGACTTTAACAGCTATGGTAGCCGTCGCGGGAACGACCGCGTGATGACACGCGGCACATTTGCCAATGTGCGCCTGCGCAATCTGCTAGTGCCGGGCAGCGAAGGCGGCGTGACATACTACCTGCCGACGATGGAAGAAATGCCCATCTACGACGCAGCGATGAAGTACAAAGAAGACAACACCCCGCTGGTCGTGCTGGCTGGCAAGGATTACGGCATGGGGTCCAGCCGCGACTGGGCGGCTAAGGGCACGTTGTTGCTGGGCATTAAAGCCGTCATCGTGGAGAGCTTCGAGCGCATCCACCGCAGCAACTTGGCTATGATGGGCGTGCTGCCGTTGACCTTTGAAGACGGCCAAAATTGGCAAAACCTAGGACTGACCGGGCACGAAACATACGACATCCCCGTGACGGATGAAGTCAAGCCCGGCGACATGCTGACAGTCACCGCGACGGACGAAGACGGCAACACCAAGGCATTTAAGGCTGTAGTGCGCTTGGATACACCGATTGAGGTGGAATACTATCGCAACGGCGGCATTCTGCACACCGTCCTACGTAATTTCATCAAGGACTAAGCCATTTCTATTGTAGGGGCAACCCGATGGGCCGCCCCTATTACATAGTTAGCGCCTTGACCGTTCCTGTGTGTCCCCCTATAATAATCGTCCTTAAACAAAGACTGAGGAGTATCGCATGGGTCCGCTGCCAAAACGTAAAATTTCTAAAACCCGGCGTAATAAGCGCCGTACACATGACAAACTCTCCCTGCCGAATTTGATCTATGATGCAGACACCGGGGAATATCGCCTGGCGCATCACGTCGGCAAGAAAAGCGGCATGTACAAGGGTCGTCAAGTCACTGACGGCATCGACGATGAATAAACTACATGCTGAAAAACATTAAAAAAAGGCCGTATCGCCTCATGTGATACGGCCTTTTTAGTTTATACACGCAATTTAGCCAGTCGCTTGGCGGCTTCTTGGAGCGCGTCATCGTGCTTGGCGAAGGAAAAACGGACGTGCGAAGCGCCCATCGGCTTATGCGCCGGGCTGTAAAACGCCGTCGGCGGGATGACCGCTACGCCCACCTCTTTGATGAGATGCCGAGCAAATTCTACGTCGTTACCCTCAAAGACATCGCTAAAATCCGCCATGACAAAATAAGTACCTTGTGGCTCGCGGGCGCTCAACCCGGCGGCATCCAAAGCGGCCATCATGAGCGTCCGCTTGCGCGTGTACGTCTCACGATAATCTGCATAGTAATCCGCACCGAGTGTGAAGGCGTGGGCGACGGCCATCTGCGCCGGGTGATTGACCGCAAAAGCGACGAATTGATGCGCTTGTTGTACGCCTTTGATGAGGGCTTCCGGCCCATATGCCCAACCGATCTTCCAACCAGTCATGCCGAAGGATTTACCCGCGCTGCCAATGGTTACGGTGCGCTCGAACATACCCGGCAAGGTGGCGATGGGGATATGCTTGGCTTCCTCGAATACAAGATGCTCATAGACTTCATCGCTAATCACCGTCACATCGTATTCTTGGCATAGTTCCGCAATGAGCGTCAGTTCGGCATGGTTGAAGACGCGCCCGGTGGGGTTATGCGGCGTGTTGAACATGATGGCGCGGGTTTTATCGCTAAAAGCGGCGCGGAGTTCGGCATCGTCAAACGTCCAATCCGGGGCGTGCAGCGGCACATAGACGGGTGTTGCCCCGGCCATGCGCACATCCGGCACATAACTATCGAAAAACGGCTCGATGATGATGACCTCATCCCCGGCATCGACCAAGCCCATAACCGCCGCGAACAAGGCTTCCGTCGCGCCCGGCGTGACCACAACGCCACCATTCGGGTTGATGTCTAGGCCATAACTACGCCCGGCATGAGCCGCCACGCCTTGTCGCAATTGCGGCGTACCTGGCCCCGGCGCATATTGATTATGCTCACCCGATTTCAGCGCGTCAGCAAAGGCTTCTACAATGGCGAAAGGGCCGTCAAAATCCGGTTTTCCCTGGCCGAGATTAAGCGCGTTATGCTCTTGGGCAAACTGATTAATTTCTGTGAAGACAGTCGTCCCAAAGGGAACGACCCGTTGTGCGATTGTCGGCATATCACATTCCCTATCTTTACAAATGATCGCCCAAGCATAACACACGTTAGGATCGTGTTGGTATTGTCCATTGCTGATTGCGATAAACCTATAAGGCTCTACAATGAAGGTTGAACTGCGCCGCAAGAGGAGAACAACACACATGAGCGAATTTTATAAGCAAAGCGTCGAAGCGACGCTTGAGGCATTGGACACCCAGACTGAAAACGGGTTGTCTGAGGCCGAAGTCAAAAGCCGTTTAGATCAACACGGGCGCAACGAACTGCCCAAAGGGGAAGGCACCAATTGGTTTAAGCTCGTCATCGGCCAATTCACAGAATTGATGGTCGTCATCTTGATCGTAGCCGCGATCATCTCATTCTTCCTGGGCGAAGTGACCGATGTCGTCGTGATTATGGTCATCGTCATTTTGAACGCCGCGTTGGGGATTTATCAGGAATTCCGCGCAGAGCAAGCTCTCGCTGCGCTCAGTGCGATGCAAGTGCCCATCGTCAAAGTACGCCGCAACGGTAAAATCCAGCAGGTGAACGCAGAGGAACTCGTCCCCG
>DAOTTT010000424.1:0-8153 GCA_034437635.1 Anaerolineae bacterium
GTGATGGTGCGCGGCGTGGATGCCGCTACCCCGGCGGATGTCGCCTACCCGGATGCAGGCTTGACGCTCCAGGCGGCGGATGTGCGTTTAACGGCGGACGCGGTGCATGTGGCTTTGCGCTGGCATGCGGACGCGCCCCCCGCGCCGGTGAAAGCGTTTGTCCATGTGACATGTGACGGTGTATTGATCGCACAAGGCGATGGTTTCCCCTGGGCGGATACGTACCCATTCCACCTATGGCAAGCGGGAGACACCCTCGCTGAGATGCGGCATATCCCGCTGCCGTCGGATGCTCCGCCCGCATGTCTCGGCGTGCTGGTGGGGCTGTATGATGCCAACACGGGGGCGCGTCTGGATGCTTTCCACGCCGGGGCGCGATTAGCAGACGATGCGTTTGAACTCCGCTAAACAGGTGGTATTCTTGAGTGACGCTATCTATATAGCACTTTCGCTTGAGATATTTTTTGTAACTACTCAGGTAAAGCCTATATCCCGCATCGGCTCAAAGCCGATGGCTACATTAAAAGCTAGGAAGCCCGTAAACGGGCTGTGTAAAATGATATTTCGCGCTGACTAGCCCGTTTACGGGCGGCGCATATATGCGCTGCACTGTGCTAGCCCCCGGTTTTGAACTGGGGCAGCATATAAATCAGAGCATACCTGAGTCGTTACTATTTTTTACTGGTTCTACCGGAATTAGTGCAATCCTGCTTTAGCCCTCATCCCCCAGCCCCTTCTCCCGAACGCTACGCTGGGAGAAGGATTTAGGGTGAGGGCAAGGGTAAATTCCACATTTCCACCAAAAACGTTAGAACCAGATTTTTTACAGCATAGTCTAGTCGTTTTTTCCCTGCGGTCTGCAAGAATGCAGCCCCTACAACAATGAAAAATGTAATGTAGGGGCGCGATGCTTCGTGCCCGTATGACACAAAGCGTACTATACATTGCCATCGTTGATAACAGGAGAACTCATCCATGCCTATCCCACCAAAAGCGGAATGCCCGTGCGGGAGCGGGTCGCTGGTTGTATGTAGCGGCGGAATAAACCCTCAACTTGTGTTTGCTTCAAAACGGGTTAAGATTGAAGCATCAACTTTATCTCGTTTTGAGGGGAGATTATGCGTATGTCACGCAACCGCATTGTTTTATTGATCTTATTTGGCATGTGCTTATTGTTTATGGTTTCGCCCACGTTAGCACAGCAACGCTCAATTGAAGATGTGCGCTTTGAAGACATCATTGACGCACTAGGGCCACGAGACGGCCAAGCGTTATTATTCGACATTATGTTATATACGATCTTTATCTTGGGATTGGTGAACTCCGTGCTGATCCCGGATAAGCAGCTTTTCGTCTCGATCCTGAATTATACGGTGTTGGGGGTGGCGTTAGCCTCTAAGCTGCTCATCGACGCGGCAAACGATGGCGGCGCGGTTTATCCGAGTGCGATCTTAGAGCCAGGGGATTTTGCCGTCTTGCCGATGAACGTTATTTTGTTCGTCTTCCCATTGATTATGGCCGGTATGCTGCGCTCCGTTAAGGGCAAACGCTCGAACGCACTTTTCCCATGCTTGATAATGGGCTTGATTGGCGGTGCATACTTCTTTATCTTCTGGGCGACTGAACAGCGCCCATTGAGCGATGTACCTACGCCGGAGGACGCGACGGCCAGTTTATTCTTCGCTGCGCTGAGTGTTGGCGCTTGGTCATTCTGGCAACGTTTCAAACGTTAGATCGCACTGGCTCCCTTACATCCCGTTTTCGGCGTGCAAGGGAGTATGTTAAGAGACTTAACATAAAATTTAACCGTTGGTTAGCACAGTTAATTGATAATCGGATGCGTGATACAAACGTAAAAAAGGTTGCACATGGTCAAAGTTCTAGTGGTAGAAGACGAAGAAGCCCTGTTACATAATCTAGCAGAAAAATTGCGTGGGGAGAACTTCACTGTCATCACTGCGGCTGATGGTGAAACGGGTTTGCAAAAAATACGCACGGAAAACCCTGAATTGATCGTGCTAGATATTATGTTGCCCGGCTTGGACGGGTTGAGCATTTGCCGTATGGTGCGCCATGATGCCTCTATCGCCCACATTCCGATTATTATGCTCACGGCACGCGGCACAGAGGTTGATAAAATCGTCGGGCTGGAAAGCGGCGCGGACGATTATATCGTCAAGCCCTTTGGCCTGGGCGAATTTTTGGCGCGGGTGCGGGCGTTGCTGCGCCGGGTGCGTGAGCGGCCTATGGTGCAACAAGACGAACTTATCTTCGCTGACCTGCGCTTGAACCTCACCGGGCGGCGCGTGTTTAAAGGCGAGGAGGAGATCAAACTGAGCAACAAAGAATTTGATCTCCTTGCAGAGTTGATGCGCAACCGGAGCGCCGTCCTCTCGCGTGATCTCATTCTGACGAAAGTCTGGGGATACGATTACTTTGTGGATAAGCGCACGGTTGATGTTCACATTCGCTGGCTGCGCGAGAAGATCGAAGATGACCCCTCCAACCCCAAGCGGATCATCACCGTGCGTGGTGTGGGCTATCGCTTTGAGGGCTGACGGCCTTCTACCAAGTAGATTAGCAAGAAGTACACGCCCAACTGGATAACAAGCACGCCCAGCACGATCAACGGCATCGTTGCTGGGCCGATGCGTTCAAACACCTGACCGATGAGCCAGGGCACCGACGACACACCGATCCCTGCGCCGACATAAAAGTAACTGGTAATGCGCCCATTAAGCGCTATATTCCGCCCGGCAAATGCCAACGTCGTCGGGAAGATCGCGGCCATGCTCAACCCTAATGTGATCGTACCAATCCATAAGGTGATGCTATCCGGTATAGCGATGATGAGGCCGACGCTGGCAATGCTACCCATGACCGCCGTTCGCAAGATCACACGCGGGGCGAAACGTGCCGAAAGCGGGATAGCCGCCAGTCGGCCAATTGTCACGGTTAACCAGAACGCCGAAACCAGATAGGATGCGGTGCCAGCATCCGCTAGCCCTAGCTCAACGGCATAGGTATATACCCAACCGCTATAACTGGACTCCGCGCCCACATATAACATGAAAAACATCGCAAAGGGCAGCACCAAGCGCCAGTTGATCGGCTGTGTGCTGGTGGTGGGGTTTTGTGTATCGACCTTGCTATTGGCTGGACTCCGCATACGTAACAACAGCAACGGCATAGGCAAAAAGACTAACGCCAAGATGCGATACACCCAATCCACTTCAAGCGGCGGTTGGGGGATACCTGCGGCGAAAAAGGGTTCGATAAATGTCGTGTCCGGTGTGCCTGTATACAGCACAATCGGCGCGATGAGCAGCGGGAACACAAACGCGCCCACGCCAAAGAAAAAGTGCATCCCGTTGATGAACGGCCCGGCGAAGTCGTCATGCGTCCAGATGAGCATGGTATTCATGCCGACATCCAGCAAGCCTTCGCCAAAGCCCAAAATCAAAAATACGCCGATAATCAGCGCGAGGACGGGCAAAAACGATGTGGTCAACGTCATGATGCCCATCATCACCAAAGCCGCCGCGATGACCGGATGTCCAGGGACGCGATCATAAATATGCCCGGCGACATACGTGCCGAATAAGCGCCCGATAGCACGCGCCGTAAACAAGATACTGATGGCGCTTAGGCCGACAGCGGTCTGTGCAGCCAAGCCGGGGATGGTCGGGCCGAGGGCTGCCGATGACATCCCTAGCGTGGCAAAGATAACATAATAGAGGGCAGTCCGCCGGATGATAATCGGCGTGAGTCGTTTTTGTGTTGCCATAAAAAAGCACGTTTTCTATCGCGTTAAGTCAACGTATCATTATCGCAGACTTGCCCGGTGATAGATAGATTGGCTCAATCCGCCGTCCATAAATTTGTGCCATCCGTCCATAGATGCACCGTGCCGCGTGTGTCCGTGCGCAGAATAAGCGCATCGTCCAGCAATAGGGCGAGGGTGCCCGTGTCAGGGTCGCCGCGGCGATTAGCCCGGTCAATCTGCATGACGATCACTCGAGGCTGCACAGCGGCGATGAAATCGCGGTCTAGGCTGCGTTCTGTGGCATGATCGGGCAATTGCAGGACGGTCGCCAGCGGCCAGTGTCCCACGTCGAGCATGTCGCGTTGACCCTCTACGCTCAGGTCGCCGGGCAGCAGGATACTCACATCACCATAATGCACCCGGACGACCAACGGCACGCGGTTACGGTTGTCGTCTAGTGTGGGCGGCGTTTGGGGATGCAGGATTTCCAGCGTTACGCCGTCGTCGGTGGTGATGCTATAGCCCGCGCCCACCGTTTGGACGGTGGTATCGCTTAAGGCGGCGTTGAGCGCGTCAATGTCGGCGCTGAGATTAGGCTGCCCGTTGACGAGGGCGACGGCCACTGTGTAGCGATCCAATACCGCCGGGAGTGCGTTCACGTCCCAGGGGTCGGGCTGCGTGATAATCAGCATTTCTAACGTGCGATCATTAAACGGTAATCGGTCGCCTAAATGGGTGAGCAACCGCGACGGATAACGCCCGCCATCAATGAGGATGTGTGCGCCGTTAGGCGTTTGGATCAACGCGGCGTTGCTATGGCCGACATCCAAAAACCACACGTTCAACCTTCCATCAGGCCGCGCATTGATTAAGGCGACGATCAACGCGAGGACGGCCACCCCGGTTAACCCGGCTGTGCTTATAACCCAACGATTGCGCAACCAACGCGGACGCACGGTATTGACCATCATCCAGACTCCTAACACCAGATAAAACAACAGCACCCACCGAGGATGCACAAACACGGTGGCATCCGCGCCGGGCAAAGACGCGAACCCGCGAATAATGGCAATCGTCCAACTGAGCAGCACGAAAGTCATGCTGAAGAACACGCCAGAAAGCGGCGCAAGCCAGAACGTCAATACACCCAATGCACCTAAAATCAAAATGTAGGCTTGCGCCGGGATAATCAGCACATTGACCAGCAGCGCGTAAGGCGTGAGGTTGCCAAAGTATAACAGCGTCAACGGCAACACCGTGATCTGTGCGGCAAAGGTGACGACAAGCGGTTCTTGCAGCAATGCGCCCAACTGCCGCCCACTTTGCGGCAGGATGCGCTCAAGCAAGGCGTTGAGGCCGTTGCCGATGGGCGTAGCGAAGAAGGCCAAGCCCATCACAGCGGCAAAGCTCAACTGAAAGCCCACATCCCACAACACACGCGGGTTATGCAGCGACATCAGCAGCGCGACAAAGGCCAATGATGTCGGCACAAAGGTCTTGCGTTGTAGGGCTTGGGCGATAAACAACATGGCGCTCATCAGCGCGGCGCGGACGACGGCGGCATTCGCCCCGGCGAACAGCGTATATAACCCGATAACCACCAGCGCGGCGATGACCGGCGGCCAACGCCGTTGATTAAACACAATCCGCAATAACCCAATAACGACCGCCGCTAAAATGACCATGTTAAAGCCGCTGATGGCGATGATATGCGATGCACCGACTTGCTGGAAATCTTCGTCAAGCGGCGGGCTGATGCCGCGCTCGTTGCCCGTGAGGATGCCGACGAGTAACCCGGCTTGCGGCTCCGGCATGGCCGCGTTGATCGCGTCTTGGGCGGTGTGGCGTAACTGAATAATCGTCGCTTGTAAGGGATGACCATCCCCTGGTGTGACGACGCGCACCCGCGCTTGATCTAAAATACTGAAGATGTTTTGTTGAGCGAGATAATCCGCATAGCTGAAGGTGTCGTATTCGCCCGGTGTGATGAGGTCGCCGGTTGCTTCGATGGTGTCGCCATAGGTGACGGTCAACGCACGCGGCGCTTCGACAAGGGCGATGCCGTCGGTTAGATGCACCTTGCCGCCTTGCATGACTTGGGCGACATCCACGCGGAGCAGGGTGCGTGTGTCGCGCACGTCCGGCGCAGCGATGACGCGCCCCTGTAGCGTGAGGCTGTTGCCGTTAAACGCCGCGAGTGGGGCAGTCTGTGGTGCGAACGCATAACGCAAGCCGCCCAACGCCAAGAACAATATGGCGACGTTCCACCAACGAAACGGCGGATTACGCCAGTTGACAATAGTTAGGGGCAGCATCAGCGCGGCCAGCACGCCCCATGTAATCACATCGGTGATCGCGCCGTGTCGCGCTAGGACGATCCCCACGCACCAACCGACGACGACGACGATCAAACGCATAGCGGGTTAATCGCTTGTCAGTAAGTCCGCCAGTGCGGTGCTTAGGTTCATGCCGGGGGTATACTGCACCGCATGGATGCCGAGCGCCTGCGCCCCGGTGATGTTGTCGGCGTTGTCGTCAATAAATACGACCTCATCCGCTGGCTGCTCTAACTGCTTGAGCGCGGCTTCATAGGCGGCAGCGTCGGGCTTCATAATGCCCATCTCTGCGGAGACAATCAGCGGGTTGAACAAGTCCGCGATGCCGAGATCGGCCATAATCGCGGCCAGATCCGGGCTGTTGTTGCTCAAGAGGGCGACGGTGTGACCGTCCTTGCGCAAGGTGCGGATCGCCTCGATTACATCTTGCACGATGACATCCCCGGCGTAAAAGTCCGCCGCGAGCTTGACCGTTTCTTCGTCGCTCAGTGTGAGCTTTTGGCCGACATCGTGCCAATAATCCGCCATGTTCATCTGGCCGAGTTGCACTTGTACCCAGCTTGTCGTGTTGTGGACAGCACGTTCTACGGTGCCATGCGGCATACCGAGCCGTTCGTCCCAACGGTAGCGCGGGGTATGATCCATCGTTTGTTGGATCACACCGCCGTAATCAAAGAGAATTGCGCGTTTGCTCACGGCTTTTTGACCTTCCAGCCTTCGTGTGTTTCCTCTATGAGTTGATCCACAACGAGACGCATTGCGTCTTCGTGGGTTTGTCCTTCTTTAATCGCTTTGCGGTACATCGCCACTTGACGATCGGCACTGGTGCCCTCTTCAACGATGGTTTTGATGTATTCAACGTCCTTGCGTGAGCCGAGATCGTCCAATACGTCGTCTACAAATTCCAGCAATTCTTTTACTAAAAAGCGGAACGGCACTTCTTCCGTCTTCCCTAAGTCGAGCAACTTCCCGTTGATACCATAACGCACTGCCCGCCATTTGTTTTCTCTCACAAGTGCGGTGGGGTAAATGCGCCAACTCATGTTGTTTTGGCGTAATTTAACCAGCTTTGCCGCGAGTGCTTGGATGAGGGCGACTAATGCGACGGCTTCATCGACTTTGGTGCAGATGTCGCTCACACGGATTTCCATCGTGCCGAAGCGCGGCTGCGGGCGCACGTCCCACCACAGCTTGGTGCTATCGTTGCTAATGCCGCTGCTGTCTTTGCCCAAGCTGCCCATTTTGCCGAAGATATGCACCATATCTTCGTATTCGCTGTAGCTGTCAAACGTGGGGGTGATGCCGGAACGCGGCAAGTTCTCGAAGACGATGCTGCGATAACTCTTGAGGCCGGTATCCCGTCCATGCCAAAATGGTGAACTGGTGCTGAGGGCTAAAATATGCGGCAGAAAATAGCGCATTTGGTTTTGAATGTCGATGAGCAGCTCTAACGCTTCTGGTGATTTACCAAAGCCAATATGCACATGCATCCCGAAGATGAGCAAACGCCGCCCGACATATTGCATATCCGTCTCAAGGTCTTTATAGCGGTCGCCTTCGTTGATGCGTTGTTCGTCCCAGCGGGAAAAGGGATGCGTGGACGCGGCAGCGATGAGCCGCCCATGTTCTTTTGCGAGGTCATGTACGCTGTGCCGCAATCGCACGACTTCCTCACGGGCTTCGGCGACGTTACGGCAGATGTGGCTGCCGACTTCGATCTGTGATTGCATAAATTCACCCGTGACTTGATCGCCCAACACGATCTTGCCGTCTTCTAGCATCTGCTGCACAAAGGAGGTGAGCTTGCGCGTCTCCGGGTCGATGATTTGATATTCTTCTTCTACACCTAAAGTAAGAGGTGGTACATACATTGCGCTATTCCCAACTTTTGCATAATACCCATACCATACTATAGGCCGTTTGCAGGCGAGATGCAACAAAACCAGGGTGATTACATATGCTCATTTGTAACTACAACGGGCTATCCCGGTAACTACTCAGGTAAAGCCTATATCCCGCATCGGCTCAAAGCCGATGCGGGCAACTTTAAC
>DAOTTT010000425.1:0-3401 GCA_034437635.1 Anaerolineae bacterium
AACGTTCTCCTCGCCAATGTTAGCAGGCGGTTTCTTGCCAGCAGCACTGCCTTAGACCCTCAGACTGTTTAACCACTGACCGCAGTGGTCGGAGCTGGAGCGTCACCCCGGCGTGCCTATGTATTCGCCCGTAACGTAGCCCTTGCCCTTCGGCATGGCTGAAGCGGGTGGTCGTTGACCTTCCCTATTTCTCCTATCAATAGTCATCCGTTTTGATGGATACTATGGGGTGTTTCTTACAGCGTTTAAATAAAGTTTACATTTTGCAGGGGAAATGGGATGCCAGATTTTACAATTGATGAGTTGATGAGCGTCTGTATTGCGCGGATGGTGACGGATGGCGAAGTGCTCGCCCAGGGTATCAACACGCCGTTGGTGATGGCGGGTTATATTCTTGCCAAGCTCACTCATGCGCCCAATGTGCGCTTTGCATCGGCCATTGGGCAGGGCATCGCGCAGCTTTGGTCCCCGTTGAGCATCACCCACATTGAAGATCAATGGTTGGGTAATACGCTGATGAACGTCGGGTTTGCCGTTGCTGCGTCGGATTTGCTGCCGAAGTACAACCCCAAGGAATTCTTCCGCCCGGCACAAGTGGATGCTGTGGGCAACTTTAACAACATCGCGTTCGGCAAGGACTATGATAAGCCGCGCCTACGGTTGCCCGGTACGGGCGGCATCCCGGACGTGACGACGTACTCTGAGCATGTGTATTTATACGTGCCGCGCCATTCTCGTGTGACGTTCGTCAAACAAGTGGATTTCGTCAGCGGTTTGGGGCATGTGCCGGAACGTATACGCGGTACAGGGCCGCAGGCGTGCATCACGGATTTAGGCGTTTTCGATTGGGCGGCGGGGCGAATGCGTTTGGTCAGCTATCATCCCGGTGTGAGCGTTGAGCGCATCCACAAAAAGACGGGCTTTGAACTAGCCGTGTCGCTGGGTTTGCACGAGACACCGCCGCCAACATTCGATGAGTTGCGCTTGTTACGCGAGGTTATCGACCCGCTGGATGTGCGCAAGCTAGAAACACTCAGTGGGGCGCAGCGTAAGGCGCTTTTGCGACAGATTTTAGAAGCCGAAAGCGGCTAAATCAACTGGATCATGGGCGGGTAGCGCGTCTACTGTGCCGAGCCGTGCGCCCATTAATGCGCCAGCGATGGCCGCAGTCGCGGCGCTGTGTGTGGCGGCCAGTGTGATGCAAGCGGTGTAATCATCCTCATGACGCAGCATGGCATACAGCGCCCCGGCGATGACGTTTGCCGGGCGATCACTTGTGCCGATGTGATGTAAGGCGGCGGTTTCATCCACCCAACCAAGCACATGCCCGATGCGTAGCAGTGCAAGGTCGAAGTCATCGCTTAGGCCGTCGCAAAATGTCATGATGCGCGGCACATAATCCGGCACATGCACACCATTAAGCGTGAGCGCGATGCAATAAGCGGATGCGATCGTCGCGGCTTGGGTGGTGGGGGCATCCCCGGCGATAGTAGTAGCGACGTGATACAGTTGGCTTTCGTCTGTATGGTGCATGTAACCGACGATGGGCGCGGTAGTCAGCGCGATGGGGCTATCTTGTGCTTGATCTAAGTGTTGCAAGCAGGCGGCGATGGCTTCGGTGTAGGGCGTTTGCGCCAATGCCAGCCCATTAATGATGGCTTCGATCATGATAAAATCTCCATAGATGCAAAAAAAATGTTAATTACGTCGTTTTGTACCCTATAATATACAAAAATCGGTTACACATTGTATTGGAGTCTCATTGTATGGTTAGTATGGTTAAGAAACGCACATTAGCGCAGCGCATTCAACATTTGCAATTAGTGGTGTTGCTTGCAGTGACATTTACACTAGGTTATACTCTTGGTACACAGCAAAGTACGGCATCCGCACAAGATGCGATACAGACGACGGAAGAAGTGTTCGCCCCGTTGTTCCAGGCTTATGAGCTTATTCAAGATCAGTACATCAACGATATAGAGACGGACGCGCTCGTTAATGGCGCTATTCGCGGTATGGTGGAAGAACTAGACGATCCTTATAGTAATTATGTGGAGCCGGAATTCTACGAATTTGTGGATTCGGATCTCTCCGGTGAGATTGAAGGGATTGGTGTGGTCATCACGGAGACAGAAGACGGCGAAGCGATTGAAATTTTAGACGTGTTGGAAGACTCGCCAGCTTCACGCAGCGGTATCGAAGTCGGGGATATTTTCTACGAAGTGGACGGCGAAAACGCCTTCGGTATGACCTTCTTGGAGTTAGCTTCGCGTGTGCGCGGGCGTGCCGGGACGACGGTCAATCTCACCATGCAGCGTGGTGACGACTTGGTGATCTTCGACGTAGAACGGGCGCGGATTGTCATCCCCAACGTAGAGTATGAGCTATTACCCGGTGACATCGCCTATGTGCAATTGCAGCAGTTTTCCAGCCCGGCGCAGGAGCAACTGGAAGCGGCGTTCGCTGATCTGGATGTTAATGCCCGCAACGGCTTAGTCTTAGACTTGCGCGGTAACCCCGGCGGGTTTTTGTCCGCTGCGGTGAACATCGCCGGGTTGTTTATCGACGAGGGGACGTTGCTCATAGAGGAATTTAGCGATGGGCGTGTAGAGACGTTTGTCGTTGAAGGCGGTGCTGCTTATCGCGTTGATGTGGATGGCAATCGTTCCTTGTATTCTTCCAGCGCGACTTATGCGGATATTACCGTGCCTATCGTGGTCTTAGTCGATGAGCGCAGCGCGAGCGCGTCGGAGTTGGTCAGCGGGGCGTGGCAGGATAACGATGTCGTCACCGTCATCGGGACGAAGACATTTGGCAAAGGCACCGTGCAGATTCAAAATCAACTGGTGAACGGTGGCGGTATGCGCTTGACTATCGCCCGTTGGCTGACACCGAGCGGCGTGTGGATCTCCGAGCAGGGGGTAACACCGGATATTGTAGTTGCGCCATCTGACAATGGCGAGGACGACACACAACTTAAAGCTGCACTAGAGTATATCGGCAGCCTGAACGCTGAATAACCGACATTCAGAGGGTGCAGTCGCAAAATTTGAGATTTTTTAAGAGGTCACAATGGTTCAAGTGTTGTCGTTGAGTTGCTGCTTCGGTTTTGGGACAGGACAAATCAATTTTTAGAGTGTCGGAATACAATCTTATGATGACAGCCGACCCGACGGAAGCTCATTCAGTCGTATAATTCACTAAGTACAGAGTCTAAAAGAACTCTCCTGAGCCATTTTAAATTCCCAAAAAACATATGTTCGACCTCTGAATGTCGGAATAACAACTATAGACTATATCGGAAACAACAAAATGGCGCGATTCCAGCAGTTTTCAGAGATTTTAGGTCAAAAATGAACCACAACAATCGAAGAGGCTGTTTACAGTTCTTTGATGTTGAT
>DAOTTT010000426.1:0-18678 GCA_034437635.1 Anaerolineae bacterium
GTGGCGAGCGAATAACTTACCGCTCCCGCCGGAAGAAAGCGATACGATTAGCCGACCGGATTTCTTGAGTTCTGCGGCGATTTTACAACCGGCGAATTATGACATTGTCGGCGGTCAGGTGGATATTCGCGGTAGTATGAACGATGAAGATATGACCTTTTGGCAGTTGAGCTATGGCGAAGGTACAAATCCGCTGCGCTGGACGGACTTGGGCGACTCACAACCGGAGTTTGTGCCGGGTGTGAGCTTGGGCACTTGGGATACACGCGGCTTGGATGGCACATATGTATTACAGCTACAGGTCGTGCGCGAGGATAACACCACTGAATACGGTTATGTGCAGGTTACGGTGGATAACATCCCGCCGTCGGTGATTTTATCCACCGCCGACAATGTGACGGCTATCCGCTGGCCAGAACAACAAAACGTGACTTTGGTCGCGGAGTCAGTGGATAACATCAGCATTGATCGCGTGGAGTTTTACCTCAATGGGCAGTTTATCAACGCGGATAGTGACTTCCCTTATGAGTACACGCACTCTATTAACCGTACCGGTATTGAGGTGTTTACAGCGGTAGTTTATGATGCTGTTGGTAATAATTCCGAGACGGAATTAACCATTGAGGTGGTACGCAGCAGTGGTTAATATAGGATAAGTGGTACATCCACAAGACAGCGTGGACAGGGGCTTCATTGTCTTGGGTGGCAGGAGTACCGTCCCTACGATGGGTGATAAAAGGTGTGTAGGGGCGCATCGCGATGTACCCGCCGCCTACTTGTCAGGCCAAAAACAGTTTGCGTAGAAATTAGTTGATTTATGGAATATTAGATGACGGCACACTCGCGTTCTGTAGAGGATTTTCTTAAAGCAGTCTATAGCATACAGCAGTCAAGCGTCGAACGCGCATCCACGAATGCGCTGGCAGAAGCCCTTAACATTCTGCCGCCATCTGTGACCGATATGGCACGGCGGATGGCGGATGCGGGATTTGTGGATTATCGGCGTTATTATGGGGTTAAACTCACGGAAGATGGGCGGCGTTTGGCGCTCCGTGTGATCCGGCGGCATCGCTTGATTGAGCTGTATTTAGTAGAGCATCTTGGCTATGCTCTGCATGAAGTGCATGATGAGGCCGAACGCTTGGAACATGCGGTGTCCGACCGCTTTGTTGATGCGATTGAGACGAGATTAGGCAACCCCACTGTAGACCCACACGGCGACCCTATCCCCACAGCGGATGGTGAGATCACCGTGCCCAAGCTCACGCCTTTGAGTGAATTGAAAATTGGCGATAAAGCGCGTGTGAGCCGCTATCGGGCCATGAATGACGACATGCTTCAGTTTATCTTAGAACGGGGCTTTACCCTGGGAACGGAAGTCCTCATCAAGGCGAAAGACCCGTTTGAAGGTCCGATCACCGCTCAACTGGACGCACAAGAACAGGTCATCGGGCATGGCATTGCTTATGCTATTTTAGTAGAGCCGCTATAGATCACTATTGCACTAGCGGCAGACTAAAACCGAATGTACTGCCTTCCCCATAAACGCTATGGAAGATTAGTGTGCCGTCGTAACGTTCGATGATACTCTTGATGAGATACAAACCCAAGCCGGTGCCTTCGACTTCGCGGGTTTCGCGGCTGCTGGCACGGTAAAATGGCTGAAACAAGTTGCCTTGTTGATCCTCCGGGATGCCAAAGCCATTATCAACGACGGTGAATTCTATAGCATCCCCTTTTTGCTTGAGGTATACGTGGATGTCGCCTTCATTTTGTGTGTACTTAATGGCATTGCTGATGAGGTTTGCGGCGGCTTCGCGCATTTGTGCCGCATCACCTTTGACCAAGATTTGCCTTTTGATTGCCTGTAAGCTGAGGTTTTGTGATTTGAGCGCCGCTTGGCCTTCAAATTCTTCAAATGTTTCTTGGATCACATTGGTGATGTCGAGCGTCATATCCTCGTCACCCTGTAGATTTTCGATTCGCTCTAACGAAAGAATATCTGTCGTGATCTTTTCCAGGCGACGGGCGGATTTTTCGATCATCCGCGCATAATTCAAAAACTTCTCCGGTACATCATCGCTCAGGGCTTCCATGAGTTCGGTATAGCCCAAGATGACACTCACGGGGTTGCGGATGTCGTGCGCGGCGATACGGATCATGTCGGTTTTGATCTGCTCCAAGCCACTGACCTGTGTATACAGGGCTTGTAATTCGTTGAAGCGATCTTGCGCCACTTTATAGAGGGTGGCGTTTTCGATGGCGACGGCTACCCGCGACGCGATTAACTTGAGGAAGTCGAAGATGTCCTGTGTGAAGCGGTCATCGCGGTTGGCTTCTAAGTTCATCACACCGACCATCTTATCGTAGGAAAGCATCGGCAACATGATCGTAGCTTGGGTCTGCTCCAAGATGGGGCGATAATCTTCTGATTGGGTGACATCTAAGATCAGCCGCCCTTCTTGCTGGTCGCGTATGGCATTAAGAAACGGCATCTTGGGGAGGTAATCGGTAGGGTCGAGTGTGTAATATTGGCCGATGGACTGCCGGACTTCAAAGGTGTTGGTGTCTTCGTTGAGCAAAGCGATAAACCCGGCGTAACCGCCGCTTAAGCGCATGGCGGAGTCCAGCGCCATCATCATGACGTATTCGGTATCCAGCACTTGGCTGATCTCATCATCAACTTGATGCAAAATTTGTAGTTGCTCGATGTACTGATCGCGTTGGCGCAGTGTGTCTTGGCGAGCGCTAATGTCGCGCACGATATACTGGATGTGCTCGTCACCGACCATTTTCCCGCTGACTTCAACGTCTAAATCACCCTTATCGTTGCGTTTGAGCAGGCACTCTAAGACGATGCCTGTGCCGACTTCAAGCAGGTTGATTTGTTGATTAATGGCGTGGATCAATTTAGTTATGTTTTGTTCTTTGATGGCATCAGCATCAGCCAGTATAAGCTCGCATAAGCGTGGGTTGACGACTTCAATTTCGCCGGTAGTGTCGGTGATGATGATTCCGTCGAATGCTTCTTCGATGAGCGTGCGATACATCATTTGGCTTTGTTCGCGCTCTTGGCGGATGCGCCACCGCTCAAGGGCATAGCGCAGCGACCGCTGCAAGGGAGTCGGGCGCAACTCCACTTTATCAATGTAATCGGTTGCGCCGGATTGCAACGCTTCGACATCCAACCCGTGTTTGCCGTGCCCGGTCATCATGATGATTGGTTTATCAACCCCTTGGGATTGCGCACTTTTCATAAGTTCCAGGCCACTGGTACGCCCTAGCTGATAGTCAAGCAGGTAGATGTCATGCTCTTGCTTGAGCATCTTTTCTAATCCTTCATCAAACGTGCCAACCCAATCGACATCGAATGGTTGATCAGCTTTTGATAGCATACGGCTTGTGAGTACATGATAACTCTGGTCGTCGTCAACTAGGAGAACACGGATCGGCTGCACTGTCTTATCCCTCTATGGATTAATATGAGTCGGCTTTATCTTAAAGATGACGCGAGTTTCCTTATCGCGCAAGTCGGGCATGTTGGCATAGAAGTCATCGCGCCCGAAATACTGTCTCGTCAAAGCGTTAATGTGGTCAAGTGCGCCGTCTTCTGTAATCTCAACGACTTCGCCGCGCACTTCAATCCAGCGATACGGATTTTCTGGATCAATGGCGAGGACAGTCGCTTGAGGGCGCTCACGCATGTTGATGTCTTTCCGGCGGCCTTTCGCCGTGTTGACGAGAATATGGTCGCCGTCATAGCTACACCAGACCGGGGTTGCTTGTGGTTGGCTGTCCGGCATCACGGTGACGAGTGTCACGACAACGGGATTGTCAAATAAATCACGTTTATCGTCCGGTATCATAAGTATAAGCTCCTTTACAATGCGTCAATGTCAACGCCCGCTGCCTTAGCGCGGGATAAAATGGATTGTGCGCCGCGCACCATCGGCATGTCAACCATGCGTCCTTGATAGGCAAAAACGCCCTTGCCGGCTGCTTGGTTTTCTTCAAATGCCGTGACGAGCGCCTTAGCTTCTTTAATCTGCTCGGTCGTCGGCGTAAATACCTTTTGGATCACACCGACTTGGCGCGGGTGGATGGCGAGTTTGCCAGTATAGCCCATGTAATGGGCTTGCTCTGCGGCGGCCATCAGGTGACTGTCTTCGACGGTGAGATCGACAAAGGGCGTATCAATCGCCTCTAAGCCGCGTGCTTTGGCATAGATAACGAGCTTGCTGCGGGCATAGAATACTTCCCAACCGTCTTGTGTGCGCGTTGCGCCGATACCCCCGGCGAGGTCTTCCGCGCCGAAGATAAGCGCGGATAAGCGCGGGTCGCTGTCGGCAATCTCGTTCATGTTGACGACACCCATAGCGGTTTCTACAATGCCGAGGATGCGTACTTGCGCGTCCGGCCAGCCATTTTTGACTTCTGCACGGGCGATGTGCTCGGCTGCACGCTGGATTTGCTCGGCGCTTTCCACTTTAGGGATCACGTAGCCATCCGGCTGACCGGGTAATGTTTCGGTTAGGTCGTGCACCCACAGCGAATGCTCATCACTGACGGGGTTAATGCGAACAAGGCGCTCGGTCTTGCCGAAATCGACGGTGTGCAAAGCGTCTTTGACGACATTACGTGCATTTTCTTTTTGTCTGAGTGCGACACCATCTTCTAAATCCATGATGATGGCATCTACATCCATCGCTGCCCCTTTTTTGATCTTATGGCGGTCGTCACCGGGCATGAATAACAGCGCCCGCCTGATGCGTTCTTCCATAATAATAATCCTTAATTATTGTAGTTCTATGATAACCCCTTCATCGGGTAGAAGGGAAAACTGCGTTAAATCAACTGGATGGCCGTCCCGTTGATGATCGGTAGAAACGGTGATTATCCCGTGTCCTGTCAGCGAGAGTGTGCGCTCATCGTGTGTCATATTGAGCGCGATCAGGCATGTTTTGCCCTCATATTTGCGTTGATACACGTAACAATCCGCTGGAACACCCGCATCCAGCGCGGCGTAATCGCCACTTTGTAGCTCCGGGCTGTTGTGTCGATAGTCTAACAGTCTTTTATAGAAATTGAGCGTTGAACTGGGGTCAACTTCTTGCGCGGCCACATTGACCACTGGGTAATCCGGTGCGACGGGCAGCCAAGGCTCCGCCCCGGCGTTGAACCCGGCGTTGGTGGACGCATCCCATTGCATGGGGGTGCGGCATTCGTCCCGGTTGAACCCGGCCTTATTACGGCCTTGTGGGTCTTGGATTTTGTCCTCTGAGATCGTCGCGTTGGTCATGCCGATTTCGTCGCCGTAATAAAGCGTCGGGGTGCCGCGCAGTGTCAGCAGCATCAACGCGGCGACACGCGCTTGTGCTTGCCCATAGCGGCTGGCGATGCGCCCTACGTCATGATTGCCCAAGACGTAATTCGGCCAGCCATAAGATGGCACACTTGCATCGTATTGATCGACATAAGGCCGGATGACATCTGCCCGCCAAGCCCGCCCAAGCAGGCCAAAGTTAAATGGTAGGTGCAGTTCATCGCCATTGTTGTCGTCCATGCGCTGCCCATAAAAGGCGGCGAATTCCTCAGCCTCTAATGCATAGGATAGCTCGCCAACCGCGACCGTCTGCGGGAACTCGTTAAACACGTCGCGGAATTCGCGCATGAGGGCGTGCGTGCCTGGTGCGCCTTCGCTGTGGATGCGATCTTGCGACCACATGATCGCATCACCCGGCGACCAAGCAGGGTTGGGCGGGTTATCGCGGAAGTCGGGGTCTTTAAGCAGGCGGTCGATGACATCCATACGGAAGCCGTCCACGCCGCGCTTGAGCCAAAAGCGGATTGAGTCGAAGATCGCCGCTTTGACTTGCGAGTTGCGCCAATTGAGTTCGGGTTGTTCCGGGTCGAAGTTGTGCATGTAATATTGCCCGGTCAATTCATCATATGTCCAGGCGGGGCCGCCAAAATACGAGAGCCAATTATTGGGCGGGGTGGCATCTGCTTTAGGGTCTTGCCAGATGTACCAATCGCGCTTGGGGTTATCACGGCTTTGCCGAGCTTCTTCAAACCAGGGGTGGGCGCTGGATGTATGGTTCGGCACAAGGTCTAGCAGCACTTTAAGGCTGTGTTGATGAGCTTCTTCTAGCAATGCGTCGAATGTGGCGAGGGTGCCATAATCCGGGTGAATGTCAGTGTAATCTGCAACATCATAGCCGAAGTCGGCCATAGGCGACGGAAAAATAGGCGAAAACCAGATTGCATCGATGCCCAAGCTAGCAAGATAGGGCAACCGTTGCCGCACGCCCTCTAGGTCGCCAAGGCCATCGTTATTGGCATCCATAAAGCTGCGTGGGTAAATTTGATAAATGACACCAGTTTGCCACCATGGTTTCATCAAGGAACCCCTTCCATGCGCATAAAACAATGATGCTTTATTCTACCGTTTGTATTGGGGTTTTGGCTATAAGTTATTCCGCAATCGCCGGATGCGTCGGATAAAATCGACGGATTGCAGCTTACTTTCTAATAAATAGGTCAAGGTATTGAGCATAATCTTCTCAATTTCGAGATGAAGCTCGTCGGCTAAGGTTAGCGTACGCACATGGCTATAGGGGCTGCGCTGCATATGCCGCAGCAGTTTGAGCGCATCAAGTGAAATGGGGCTAATGGCGCTGGCGTATTGTGCCGCGTTCGGGCTGACGACCCCACCTTCGCTAAAGCTAAAGAATTGGTCGCGGGGTTCGACGGCTTCAAACGTGAAGACGCAGTGATTGAGTTCCGGGCGGAACCCGGCGTGATCTAGCAGGTGCATCTCAAAGTAGCGCACCGCTAAACGGCTGTCGTCATCTTCGCATAGATGCGTAAAGCTATCTGCCAACAGATCAAAAACGGCGTTTTGCTCGGTGTCTTCATCCAGCGTAAAGCGATCGGTTAGCTCCGCAATGTAGCTCGCATATGCGCCGCGTGTGAGGTCTTCGCGCAGCGGTAAATAAGCGTCGCGGAGTTCGGCTTGTGCGACGATGTCAAACGTCCTGCCGAGGCTGATGAGCATATCCACGCGGGAAAACAGCTCGACGTGGCCGGTTTTTTTGCTGGTCGGTTTGCGTGCGCCTTTGGCGATAACTTGACGTTTGCCATGCGTCGGCGTGAGGACAGTCAACAGACGATCTGCTTCGCCAAAGGCGCGGCGCTTAAGGATGAGGGCATCCGTGCGAAAGCTGCGTTCTGCGCGGGGCATGGCTTAACCTGTTAGGTTATCCCCGCCGAAGCCCAACGGCAACAACGCCCGTAATGGCTTTTGATGGTGTACTTTGCCGTCCATATCCGCGATGATAATGGTCAGGTCTGGTGCGAACTCGTACAAGGCTTGACGACAGATGCCGCAAGGTGACCCGCCTGTTTGGGTCACCAAGGCCATTGTGTCGAACGTTTTATAGCCTTCGCTGACGGCTTTGAATAGGGCGGTGCGTTCCGCACAGATGCCAGCGGGATAACTGGCATTTTCGATGTTGCAGCCTGTGAAAACTTGCCCACCCGACGTTAGAAGCGCCGCCCCCACCGGGTAGTGGGAATACGGTATGTAGGCGTTTTTGCTGGCGTGTATAGCGGCGCGAACCAGCGATTGTACAGCGTCCATAGTCAACTTGCCTGGGCGTGGTCGGTCGATTGATCGTCCGTTACCACAGGCTCCGGTTCTTCCACACTGTTCTTACGTATAGCGTGTACTTTACGGATGCGGCGACCATCAACGGAGACGACTTGTAAGTGTAATTTGTCATCATCAATGACATCATCGACTTCTGGCACGCGGCCAAAATGTGAGTAGATGTAACCGCCGAGTGTGTCGCTGTCTTCTGTGGGCAGGTCAACGTCAAGTAGATTGTTAAAGTCGTCCAAGTCGATCCCGGCATCAACGGTGTATTCGTTGTCGTTGATCTGCTCGTATTCGTCCTCTTCGTAGAGGTCATATTCGTCTTGAATATCGCCGATGATCTCTTCGATAATATCCTCAATGGTGACAACGCCCGCTGTGCCACCGTAATCGTCTACGACAATCGCCATGTGAATCTTTTGGTGCTGCAATTCCTTGAGCAGTTCATCCGCCCGTTTGGATTCTGGCACGAAGTACGCGCCGCGCATCAGCGAGCGAATCGTCTTATGCGATTGGCTCTTGCCGTTGTAGCGGCTGGCGAGTAAGTCCTTGGCATAAATCAGCCCGCGCACGTCATCAAGGTTGTCTTCGTAAACTGGCAAACGCGAAAACCCAGAGTCGATGAATAATTTCCCGGCTTCTTCCAGCGATTGGTTAATATCAACCGCTGTTACATCAATTCGTGGGATCATCATCTCGCTGACGTTGGTTTGATCCAACTGCAAGACGGAATAGATCATGTCTTTTTCTTCGTCTTCAATGGTGCCGCCTGTGTGACCGGCATCAATGAGCGTCATGATTTCTTCTTCCGTCACCGTGTTGACCAAGTTGCTGCTGCCAGCCAATGCGGAAATAATCTTGCTCACCCGTAGCAATACGATCATCAGCGGATTAAGCAAAATCATCAACAGGTTCATCAAGCCCCCGGCACCGTACACGAGGCGGTCGGCATAGGTGCTGCCGATAGCTTCCGGCACGGTATCCCCAAGCACAATAGTGATGCTTGCGGCGACAAGCAGCGCGCCGGTATAAGCCGGGGCGTTGTTCGTCTGGACGACGATAAGCACCGTGAGCGCGGCAATCCCAAATTTGACGAAGACGTTTAAAGTGTAGTAAACGAGTGTCATCTTAGGAGTGCTGATGAGTAGCAATAAGCGCGAAGCCCGCTCATTACCATCTGACGCATGATCGCGTAATGTACCTGTTTTGGCATTGGTCAACGCAGCGTAAGCCGCCGTAATAATTGCCTGAAGACTAATTAGCCCTATGATTAGCAATATGCCAATCAGACTGTCATTATCCAAGAGGGTATTATCCTTTTCTTATTGAACTGAAAAAGCCGGACAGAGGCAGCGTCCGGAGAAGTGATTAGGTTGTACGCGCAACGTTTAGGAACGTCTTCTGACACAGTTCTTTTATTTCCACCATCGCACATAGCTGTGTTAAGCCGCAGTGTATCACATTTTTTCCCTACGATGCAAGATAACACTCACAAGAATGCACAACATGGTTATAATGAAAGAGAGGATTTTTACTGATGCGTGCCTCAAGCTACAATAGAGGCAACTTGCACAGCGAAGCGATGGAGCGAACTTATGGTGTATGGGCGGCTGGACGTTTACTGGCCTGATAGCGAATTTAATACCTTCTTGCTAGAAGACGACAGCATTTCCGTTGGGCGCTCCAGCGGATGCAGTATTACCCTGGATACGGACACGATCTCGCGTTACCACTTCAACATATTGCACGAAGATGGCGAGGTACAAATCAAAGATCTAGAGTCTGCTAATGGCACCTATGTTGATGGCCTGCGCTTGGGCGAAGGAGCAACACATCAACTACACGGCGGCGAAGAAATCCAGATCGGGAGCTTGCGGATCATCTACTATGCAGAAGCCGACCAGCCGACTGTGCCAATGAATCATATGGATGCCGGAGATACCCAACGCTTTGAGCGTGAAGACTTTGGTTTTCGTGTAGATGTTACCCCGCCAGAAGGCGGCATACCGCCTGGGTCGCATAAGTCCTATGATATTGAGGTGACGAATATCAGCGAGTCGTCGTGCATCTATACAGTGAGCATCACCGGGTTGCCGCATGGATGGGGACGGGTTAACCGCCCGACGCTGCGTGTGGAACCGGACGAGACGGTTACGGTGACGCTAAACGTTAAACCACCGCGCCGTAGCGACACACAACCTGACGATTATCCGATTACGATTATCGTCGCCTATGAAGATGACCCCGACAAGAAAATCGAAGCCTATAGCGTGGTGACGATTGAGCCGTATAACGCCTTTGCGATGGCGTTGGTTACGCGCAATTTGACCATCTACGATCGTCTGCAAGTCGCTTTATTTAACCAGGGCAGTGCGCCGCTGCCCGTGCATGTTAGCGCGGTGAGTGCGGACGATGCGTTGAACATTACACTGGATAAACCGCAGCGGTTGCTCCAACCGGGCGAACGTGTCGAAGTGCGTGGCGAGGTAAAACCGAAGCGACGCAAGGTAATTGGTTCTCCAGAGAGCTACAACTTTGATATTCAGGTGCGCTCGCAGGATGAAGCCGGATTTTTAACGGCGATGCGTGGGCATTTTGTCGATGAGCCGATCTTGCCGCGTTGGTCGGTGTATGCCTTGGGCGCGTTAGCACTCGCAGCAGTTGCGTTAATGATGGTCGCGCTGGTGCTTGTGCTGAGTGCGACCACCGCACAGCCGGAAATTACATCGTTTACTGTGGATGCCCAACAAGTGACCAGCGGTGAACCCCTTAACCTCAATTGGGAAGCGCAAAATGTGGAGCGGTTCGACATCCGCGTAAACGGTGTAGCTGTACGTACCGGCCTCTCATCGGACTCAACATCCGTGATCTTAGAGACGGATGTCTACCCCGACCAAACGATGATGATTGAATTGGTCGCCATCAACGGCGAAGAGACGACCATGAGCGAAATCAGCGTGGATGTGTTGCCATCCATAACGATTGACACGTTCAGCGTAACGCCTGCCACAATCTATCGTTATGTGATTACAGAGATGAATGTGCGTTGGGCGGTCGATGGTGCGCAGCAGACCCGTATTGATGGCTTGCAGAGTGTGCGCCGGGCTGCCGATGTGTCCGTTGAGGTTGAACCGACTTACGGCATATCCGCAGAATTTACCATTGAAGGCTATGTCGCGGATGAATTTAGCGTGACGCTCATCGCGGAAGGGCGACGGGGTGATCCGGTCATGCAGACGGTCACCGTGTCGGTCATTGATCCAACGTGTGTGCCGAATAGCACCACGCTGGCGTTGTTTGAGCAGCCGAGCATTGAATCCAACGTCGTCACGCAGACCGGGAGCTTAGATCCGGTCGTGGTGGATCGCATCGACCAGACGCGCCAATGGCTGCGTATTCCGCGCCCTGGTGGGGTGTTCGTGTGGGGGCCACGTAGCGAATTCGTATGCGATGAGGCGTTCAGCCCGGATGCCTTGCTGACGGAAGTCGTCGTGCTGCCCGCAACGCCCACACTGCCGCCCACGCAGACACCAGTGCCGCAAGCGACACAAACGCCAATCCCGGCGGCGACGCAAACCCCGGCCAACACGCCTATCCCCTTGCCTTCCGCAACTGAAGCAGGTGGCGAATAATGCGTTTGTTGGTCTCGTTGGCGCTGGGTGCCTTTGTTGGTGTGTGCATTGGCCTGGTGCTAGGCTGGGGCGTTTTTCCAGTGGAAAGCGTCGATAATCCGGCGACGGCACTCTCGCAGAATTACAAGGATGAATATACGGTGATGATAGCGGCGGGCTATCGTGCAGATGGGGATGCCATAGGCGCAATTGAACGCTTGAGCATCTTGGGGGAAGAAAACATCCCGCTGTATGTGCAGCAAACAGCCGAGCGATTTATCGCCAATTCACGCACGTTAACGGATATTGAACACGTTGTAGCGTTAGCACGCGGCCTTGGTGTGCTAACGCCTGCAATGGAACCCTTCTTGGAACCAGCAAGTAACACTCCATGACACAATTTGAAGCAGAAGCCGATTACAACGACCGCCCGGCGCGGATGCGGATGCGTAGCCGTTACGAGCGCCCTCGCAGCAATATCATTTGGACAGCCCTCCTGCTTGGGATCATCCTGGGTATGGCGGCTGGTCTATATTATGCGTGGGTGGTGCAACCCGTCGCGGAGACAGACATCGCCCCTTGGCAGCTTGAAGATATGGACTCGGCTGTGACGACGGGGGAAGAAGACGAAAACCGCTTAGTAGACCGTGATGCGTACATCATCGCGGTGATGATGGCCTATAACTACGACGGTAATCTGACTCAGGCTGTGCAACGTTTGGTTGATCTCCGCTTGCCGGATAACGACCCGATTCAGTATGTGGCAGATACAGCTTGCCGCTTGGCGACGAGTGGCTATGTGGATAGCAACAGCCGCCGTAATGCGGTGCGGAGCATGATGCGTTTTTACCAAAGCCAGGGTAAGACCGGCTGCGCGGATCAGATGATTATGATGGACCCAGGGCGGTCTACGCCCATCCCGCAGGTGATCGTGTTGCCGACCCCGACACTGCTCCCCCCGGCGACCAAGACCCCGCCCCCGCTTTCGACACTATTCCCAACGCCGACGAGTAGCGGTTTCGTGCCTTTGCCGACTTCGCAGCAGACGTTGAGCTTTGTCGTCGCTAATGTCAGTCCGTTTTGTGATGCGCAAAGCCCCGGCGTGATTGAGGTGCGCGTTGTCGAGCGGTTTAGCGGTGCGGAGCTACCGGGGTATGCGGTACGTGTGCGCGGGGATGACGAAGAAAGTGTCTTCCACACCGGGCTAAAGCCAGAACGCGGCTTAGGCTATGCGGATTTTGACATGATGCCCGGCCAGTCGTACATTATCGAGATGCCCGGCCTCTCCGACCCGTATCAAAATCCCTTGGAAGCGTCAACGTGCTTTGATGATGTGAGTGGGCAGCAGTCGGTGCAGTCGTATCGTGTGACATTCTCCGGCGGTTAGCGTGTGCTGATGAGGTTGAGCGAAGCCGGGGCGTTAACTTGAGGCTGCGACCATGCTAGATACAGATGATTGTCGTCATCAGCGACCAGTTGTGGCGGCGCGATAAGCGACGTTGTGATGAGTGGTTGCCAGCCGATGGCGCTTGTCCCTTGTATGTAGACGATGCCCAAAACGCCGTTAACGTGCGCGGCGATTGGTAGGCGATCAAATGGACTATGCCCGACAGTTACGCCGTAATCGGCCCATTGGTCGCCGTTGGTGGTGGATTTTGCGCTTGTGGAGCCGAAGCCTGTTTCAAACTGTGGCGCGTTGGCATCCTGGCGTATGCCGAGCCGCTGTGGTGTTGACCAATCCTCTGCCAGATGCGGCGCTGTGCTTATCCACGTTTCGGTATATGCGCCACCCCGTACAATGTGCCAAATGAGATAGCGATGGTGGGTGTCTGTCGCGGCGTGTAAAGCGGTGATACGGTCACTGCGGCCTAACGCGGGCGCTTGGGTGATGCGTTGTGGGTCACTTGTCAGGCGACCACCCGCGATAGCCGCGCTCAATGTGACTGTATCCTGCTGCCATACGAGATGCCTCTGGCCGTTGATGTCGGTATAAACTGCCGGGAACATGCCGTTTGGGGTAACTGTCTCCGGCGGACGGCTGCGCCCTTGAGGGTCAATCAACATGCTGTATAACGTCGGCTCGGCGCGGTTGGCCGTGCTGTAGATGACCCATAGGCCCACATCGACGGTGTAGCTTGTCCATGTGGCGACGGCGCTATCCGTGAGTAGACGCGCCCCACTGGGGGTAGTGCCGTCTTGGTTGATGCGCAGCAACCACACACGCAAGCCATCGGTGATGCTATCGGGGTCGGCATCCGCCCACAGCACGCCCGTATCATGCAAGCGATACCCCTGCGGGAAATAGGCCAGCACGGGCAGGCGGATGACGGACGATGACCCGCCCGCCAGGGTGATGCTACGCCAAGCGTGATAAACGCCGTTATCATCAGCCTCCGTCCACATACTGATGATGCGGCCATCATCCGCGCTGATGGCAGGGGCGGCGGCTTGTTCGGCTATGCCGATAGTTAACACGGTGCCCCATGCGGAGTCCTGCGGCGGTGATTGTGCTGGGGGCGTGTTGCTTGTACCACACCCGGCGACAAGCAACACAAACAGCAGCAGCCCATAGCCATGCATGATCTAAATTTCCGTCAACTTGACCAGATCTTCTGGTCCTTTGTAGACGATGCGTTGGGACGCATAATAGGCGATGCTTTCCACGACATGCCGTGCCATATCCCATGTGACATTGGGCAAGACGGCCTCGCTTGCACCGTAGTAAATACCCACATGATAACGTTCTTGGTTTTTGAGAACGACTTTTTTGACGAACCATCCTGCCGGACCGGAGACATGCGGCGCAACCACGACTTCGACCTCATCAATCTTTTCCCAACGCACGGCTTGACCATCTACGATCATCTCAGCACCGTAAGCGTCAAAGTGACGGCTCAGGTTGCGTTCTTCGTCGTCGGTGAGATTTTCCATACTAGGGCGATAGTTGATTCGTTGTAAATAACTCATTGCCAATAAACTCCAATACAATACTATTCGCTGACGACTTCTATTGTAATAAATGTTTCGTCACTTCGTGTACCGTCTGGACGATAAGCAATTGCTGAGAGCGTGTGAAGCCCGACACCCTCCGCGATCCAGTTCATTTCTACGCGGAACTGCCGTTCGACGTTGAAGTTCGGCGGCGCAGCATCGCGGAAGGTCTCGCCATCCAAGCGTAACTCAATGCGAGCGATGCCGACGCTTGTATCTTCCGCAAAGATGTCTATAGGTAGATCAACGCCTTCTAACACTCGTGCGTTGTTATCTGGCGTGACAAAGCGGACTTGGGGCAGGTCGGGCGTGGGGGGGGGCGCTTGGTTGGACGCGCTCAGGTTGCAGCCTAAGATCGCTACGAGTAGGCCAATGAACCAAAAACCCCGGTATATCATGATGTCGCCTCCTCATCGACTGGCAAGCCTTCGATTGCCATAATCTTTAATGCGTTGGTCGTCGGGCTAGGGCCGGAGCGCAAGGTGTAATCAAAGACCATGCGCCCATCGGTGACGTGCTCGCGGAAGTGATAATTGCTGACTTCTGCGATAGTGTCGCCCAATGTGACCAATTCAAGATCGTGCGTTGAGATCAAGCCTAAGCTCTTACCCCCAACCATAGCCTTAATAAAAGATTGGCTACCGATGAGGCGTTCGCGGTTGTTCGTCCCGCGGAAGATCTCGTCAATGAGAAAGAACACCGGCAGATCGTCGTCGGCTTCCAGCGCGTTGAGCAGCGCACGCAGCCGCTTAACCTCTGCGTAGAAATACGAGATGCCATCGACGACGCTATCGCTCACGCGGATGACCGTAAACAGGCGGAACAGCCCTAAATCAAAATGCTGCGCGTTGACCACACAGCCCGCATAAGCCAATACCATATTAACGCCAAGCGTGCGCAAAAATGAGCTTTTGCCGGACATATTCGACCCGGTGATGAGGATGACTTGTCCCAGGCCATCAAGCGCAAAATCGTTGCAGACTTTTTCGGTATGTGGGATGAGCGGATGCCCGATTTGCTGACAGGTGATCCCGGCTTGGTCGGCGTTGACCTGTGGGAATGTGTAATGCGGGTTATTGTGGGCGAATTCCGCAAAGGCGTTAAGGGCTTCGATCTCGTACCATGTATCCAGCCATTGGGGGAGCTTATCACTCAAATCTGTGCGAACTTGCCCCATCTGATAGCCGAAGAAAATATCCCAGGGCATGACAAGATTGAGCATAATCCAAACAACCGGGTTCCGCTGGATGCTCACGGCGCTTACGATGCGGGTAATGCGCCGTAACTGCGCCGATGGTGTGCGGTTGGCATCGTGGAAGATGACGAGATGTTCTTTAAGATGCGGCGTTTTGTCGGTGGGGTATGTTTCCAGATGATTAAACACAGCGCGAATCTGTTTGAGTGCGTCTTGTAGGCTCATGGCTTCTGTGAACAAATCCCCCAGGCGGCTCCACTGTATGCCGGAAAGCATCACATAGACGATGAATGTGCCCACCCATAGCGGTGGCAGGTCGGCGGCGCTGCTGAGGACAAATAAAATGGCGTTCGTCAACGCCAGCCCCCCTAGTGTCAGCAACAGCGGCAATTTAACCGCTTGCGTGCCGGCATGGTTGTCTAGCCAGGTGATGAGCGTACCGCCGTCCCATTTGCTTTGACTGTTCGCGGCTAAGGTCGCTTTGAGGCGCAAACCTTGCCGAAAGCCACGCCGGGGAATAAGTTCTTGCAAGCGTGATTGCTGCTGTGTGATAAACGCTTGATCTGGCCGGGGGCGTAGCAACCATTGCAACAGGCGCTCACTCCCCCCGCGAGAGACTGTTGTATCCAACATACGGTGCAGGCTGTAATCCCCCACGATGTCAATATCACGGGCGAAGGGGTGTTCTGGGTGGGTGCTGGCGACGTTCCGGCGGAGTTTTGTCCAATCAAGCGTCATCCGGGCGACTTGTTCGTGTTTGATCGCCAACATCGCCGCGAAGCGGTCACTCATGGTACGCACACGCTGATGTATAATCACGATGCTGCTAAAACCGATCACCCAGAGGATAAACGCGGTGAGGCCGGGTAGTTCCCCAGCTTGCAGGGCGACGAACACCAGCGCCAACCCGCCGAAGAACGCCAACAAGCGTTGTTGGATCAGTTGATCGCTGCGGGTGGTGAGCGTTTCTAGGTGGCGGGTTAAGCGTTGGATATGGCGCTGACGGGCATCTAAAAGAGATTGTCTTGCGTCCAAGCGTTGACCTTTCGTACTCAGCCGGGTATCAATAAATGTAGTTTACACCGTGTTAGGGAGTGTGTCTTGTGCGGATTGATGTGTTGACTTTGTTTCCGGGGATGTTCCAGGGGACGATGAACGAAAGCATGATGTGGAAGGCGCAAGATCGCGGCTTGCTGGATTTACACCTGCACGACATCCGCGATTATGCGCTTGATAAGCATCGCAAAGTCGATGATACGCCCTATGGTGGCGGCGGTGGCATGGTGCTTAAGGCCGATGTGATGGTGAACGCGGTGGAGGCCGTGTTGGAGGGTGCGCAAAACGTCCCAGTGATTGCTATGTCCCCGCAAGGGCGGCGCTTTTCGCACGCGGTTGCTACGGAACTCGTCGCGCATCCGCGCATGGTGTTGCTATGTGGGCATTACGAAGGCTTTGACGAGCGCATCCGCGATTTAGTCATCACGGATGAAATCAGCATCGGTGATTATGTACTGACGGGGGGCGAACTGGCGGCGATGGTAATTATTGATGCGACGATGCGCCATATCCCCGGTTTACTTGGTGCGGAGGGCGGCCAAGACCGCGACAGTCACGCGGATGGTCTTTTGGAAGGACCACATTATACGCGCCCAACGGAGTTTCGCGGATTGACGGTGCCGCCTGTGCTGCAAAACGGTAATCATCATGACATTGTGCGCTGGCGGCGCGAGCAAGCGATTCGTCGGACATGGCAGCAACGGCGCGATCTGTTGATGACAGCAGAACTCACAGAAGACGAAAAATATTTCCTGGCACAATTAGCTAATGAGGATGCGGCTAAAGACCGTTGAGCTTTGTGCACCCTGTTCGGCTTTTCGTGCTATTATGGAGGGGATGTTTGAGTCGTTTGTCAGCTTTCGTTATAATATTTTGACGTGTGCTGGCTTATCAACTACTGACCAGATAGAGAGGCGTTATGTCCCAGCAATATCGCAGTGAAGCTCTTGAGGACAAGCTAAAAATGCTACACACTGTTGTCGATGGTGTTAAGGCAACGGTGATCGTGAACATTGATGGCCTGTTAGTCGCCGCCTATCCGCCAGGTGACGAAGAAAACCCACATGAAAACCCGACCAGTAGCCCGCAGGTTGCGGCGATGTCGGCCACGCTGATTGGCCTGGCCGAGCGTACACTTAAACGCTTGGCTCAAGGTGAACTTGAGCGCCTGTTGATGGAAGGTGAAGAAGGGGTTATGGTGGTGTATCCGGCTGGTCGCGCATCTTTGGCCGTCCTCGTGGAAAAGAACGCACGGATTGCAAAGGTGCTATTTGCCGCGAAGAAAGCCAGCGTAGAAATTATGGAAATTTTGGGGAATTAATCTTCTGGTGTAATTTCGATCCGCGCGACGAGCTTACCCAGGCGGACTAAATCACCATCCACAATCGGAGCCGGGATGTAAGCATCTAACTTTTTACCGTTAATAAACGTCCCGTTACGGCTCCCCATATCTACCAAGTGAACGTGTCCTTTGGCATCCTTACGGAAGACGGCATGTTTGCGGCTGACCCCTAGCTGGTAACCCCCATACGGGGCTAAATCGAGATCCAAAGCGTCTTCTAGCAGCGTATCTTGTCGCCCTAAAGTCACCTCTTTGTCCAGTACAACCATCGCCTTCTTTTCGATGCTTTCGAAGGTTAGCGCAATTTTTATAGGCTTTTGGTAGCTAGGCAGCGCCGCATTGAGGCGTTGTTCCATTTCGTAACGCCGCAGCGCATCCGATGCTTCGTTGCTCACATCAAATGTGGTGTTGCCGTTGGCTATATCAATCGCCGATGGATTGTCTTTTGGGTTATCTTCCATAGTACCCACGCATTATCGTATTACGGTTTAGACTACTATATCACTTTGCTGTCTTTTCTGGAATAGCTAGAGAAGGTGCAAAGTTATCAATCTTTAGCCCTAGGAACCGCTCCAAAAGTGTTAACCGCCAGAAGAAACGCAAGGCAATCGCCCATACCAGCGTAACTGTCAGCAAGAAGAGGTAGTCGCTGACCTGTAGCAGTTCTAACTCAAAGAAATTGCGGAATGGCTCGACGATCAAGATCGTGGCGAAGACACCGAGCATCAATACGGCCATCATTGCCGGGCGGCGGTCACCGCTGTATTCATCCCCGCCAACCCAGAAAGCCGTTGGCGGTTCTACAAATGGGATGAGCATCAACCCC
>DAOTTT010000427.1:0-2301 GCA_034437635.1 Anaerolineae bacterium
AAGCGTTGAAGTAAGGATATCTATGGCCTGATTATACGAACTGATAGCTTGATCAAAACTTTGTTCTAAAGCATACAATTCTCCAAAAGCAGCATAAACCAAAGCGCGATCAAATGGTGTTGTTGGTGTTGGTCGTCACCTTCGCGCTGATCGTTGCTTTGCCGGTGAGTATCATCGTCGGCAGTGTATGGGCGACTTACTCTGATGCGCGGGCGCTCTTGCCCAATCCACAAGAGACGATTTACCTCGACCCCGCAGCCGGGCCGACGACGATCTATGATTCCAGTGGACGCACATTGTTATTTGCCGTAGAAGACCCGCTAGGTAATGAACGCCAATGGTTGACGCTCGATGCCTTGCCCGATACGCTGGAAGCGGCCACACTCCTGTGGGAAGACCCCGACTTTTACAACGCGGAGCGTATAAGTTTGTGGGGCTTGGGCGAGCAACTATGGGCGAACTGGTTAAATGCCACGCCAAGCGACCCCATGCTTTCGATCACGGGGCGGTTGGTGCGCAACGTCATTTTGCAGCGCCCGCCGGATCAACCTGTAAACCATGATGACCGTGCCTTAGAGATCGCTTTAATCGCAGCGGTGGAGCAAGAATACACGCCAGAAGAAATTTTAGAGTGGCATCTCAACACCAATTATTATGGCCGCGACGCTTACGGTATCGAAGCTGCCGCGCAAATTTACTTAGGCAAGTCAGCACGGGATCTTGCCTTAGACGAAGCGGCTTTGCTCGCTGCCATCACCACACAACCGAGCTTTAACCCCATCGACCGCGAGACAGAAGCACGCGGTCGCCAGAGCCAACTACTGCGGCGGATGCTCTCCGAAGGGGCGATTACACAATCGGAATTTCAGGGTGTCATCACCGCGCAGACCGTCATCCAGCCGGGAAACTCCGGCACACCGGCGTTAGCCCCGGATTTTGCGTTTTTCGCCCGTGAACAAGCGAAGACTATTTTAAACAGTATCGGCTTGGATGGGGCGCAGTTGATTTCGCGTGGGGGCTTAAGGATCGTCACCACGCTGGATATTGATCTGTATGAGCAAGCGGATTGTGCGCTGCGGGTGCAAGTGGCGCGGTTAAGTGGGCAGAATGCCAACGACATCACCACGCGCAGCGGCACACCATGTGACGCGGCGGCCTTTTTGCCGCCGGGTGCACCGGAACCGCTGCTGATCCCGCCGAACAATGGCTCAATTGTCATCATCGACTCGGAGACGGGCGAACTCTTGACGATGAACGGCACGACCATTCGCCCGACTTACCAACCGGGTGCGACACTATATCCCTTCGTCTATCTGCATAGCCTCTTGAGCTTGGATTACACGGCTGCATCCATGTTGTTAGATGTGCCGCGTCCCTTCCCTGGAGCCGCAGAAGGGTTGATCTATGTGCCGAATAACCCCGATGGTGTGTATCATGGCCCGGTGAGTTTGCGGGATGCGATGGGCGCGAGTTTGGTTGCGCCAACAGTGGAAATAGCGAACGCGCTCAACATCAATACAATTATCCGCGAGACGGCTAACCGCATGGGCATCAACAGTATGCGCGATGGAAATTATGCGCTTGATGTGTTGCAACGGGGCGGGGCAGTTTCTTTGCTGGATGTCTCTTATGCCTATTCGGTATTATCCGCACTGGGTCGAATTAACGGCGTGTTGGTCGAACCGTTGGCGGAAGGTCTGCGCGACCATGACCCGGTAGCCATCCGGCGCATTGAAGACAGCGACGGTAACGTGCTGTGGCGTTATGATGCGGCGCAGATCGCCGTTAATCGCGTGACCCGCCTAGAGCCGGAACTTGCGTATATCGTCAACGACGTGTTGAGCGATGAGCGAACGCGCTGGCGCATCTTAGGGCGAGAAAGTGTGCTAGAGCCGCCGCGTGATACCGCTGTTGTGACGAGCGTCAGCGCCGATCAAATCGATAATATGACGGTCGGTTATACATCACGGTTGGTCGTCGGCGTGCATATGGGACGCGATGACCGGGGGGCTATGGCTTTAGACGGCTACGCGGTCGATGGTGCGGCTTCTGTATGGCGGGCATTGATGGATTACATCTATGCGCGGGATGCGCTGCCAAACACGACATGGGAACCGCCGGAGGTCCTCGTGCAAACGCCGATTTGCGCCATCAGCGGCGGTATGCCTAACGACGCATGCGAAACGCGGCAGGAAATCTTTTTAGGCTCGTGGCAATTCCCGCCGGAGGACACCTATTGGGAACTGGTTGAAGTCAATACACGTACCGGGCAACTAGCGACGATTACCACCCCGGTGGCGC
>DAOTTT010000428.1:0-3398 GCA_034437635.1 Anaerolineae bacterium
GCGGCAGGCGGCGAGAACATTCACGGTGAGCGCCAGCAAAAGCTGGATATTTTCGCCGATGAAGTGATCTACAAGATGAACGATCATACCGGGCGCTTATGCGCGATGGCCTCCGAAGAACACGACGATATTTTGACTATTCCGCCGCATTATGACATCGGTAAGTATGTGTTGCTGTATGATCCACTGGATGGGTCGTCTAATATCGACGTTAACGTGTCCATCGGGACGATTTTCTCGATCTTCCGCAAGATTACCGCCGGGGCGGAAGGCACCATGAAGGATATGCTGCAACCGGGGCTTAAGCTGGCGGCTGCGGGGTACATCATCTATGGCTCTAGCACGATGATGGTGTATACAACTGGGCAGGGCGTACACGGCTTTACGCTGGATAACAGCGTCGGTGAGTTTTTACTCAGCCACGAGAACATCAAAATCCCGGATAAGGCCAAGTATTACAGCGTTAATCATGGCTACGAGAAGTTCTGGACACCGGGTGTGCGCCGTTATGTGAAGTGGTTACAGGGCATTTATGGCGAAGGCAGCAAGCCGATTGCCAATCGTTACATTGGCTCACTGGTGGCAGATTTCCACCGGAACTTACTCCGGGGGGGCGTTTACCTGTACCCTGGGGATATGCGCGATGATTATATAGCGGGCAAACTCCGCTTGACTTACGAAGCGCAGGCGTTGGCGTTCATCGCACGGCAAGCAGGCGGTTATGCTAGTGACGGTGTGGGCGATATTTTGGATATTGAACCGCACGACTTGCACCAACGTACCCCTTTGTTTATTGGCAATCGGGAATTGGTGCTCAAAGCAGAGAAGTTCGTCCGCGAGACGGACCAGGAGTGGATTGATCGTTATATCCCTTATCGCAATAATCATGCTGCTGACACGAACAACTCGGCGGAGAAAGTGACTTCTTAGAAGATGCTCCCGCGCTATTCTAAGCTCCATACCGAACGGCTGCTATTACGGCAGCCGCTTATGTCTGACGTTGACGCGATCACCACGCAAGCCAATGATAAGCGTGTCGCTGATGGGACGCTCAACTTGCCGCATCCTTATAAGCGTTCACACGCCATTCAATATATCAATTGGGTTTTCGAGAAAGGCTTGACCGAAAGCACATGGGCGTTTGGGATTTGCCTCAAAGAGACGGATACGGAGACGGGGGCAAGCCCGTTAATTGGCATTATCGGCATGGAACCTAATGTGCGACATCAGCACGGGCGCTTGGGGTATTGGATCGGTCATACATATTGGAACAAGGGCTATACGACGGAAGCGGTCAAAGCGGTGATTGATTACGGCTTTGAGACGTTGGCCTTCCGGCGTATTTATGCGGAGCATTTTGTGGATAACCCCGCCTCCGGGCGGGTGATGCAGAAGGCGGGCATGGCCTATGAGGGCACGCACCGCCAACATTATCAACGGCATGGGGTATTCCACGACATCGCGTATTACGGCATCCTGCGCGACGAGTGGCTTAACTCCAGGCGCTAATGGCGACGTTTTCGCCGGTCATGGCGGCGTTGGTTGCCAAGAAGACGGCGAGATCGCCAATCTGCGCGGGTTTGACCCAATTATCAAAATTTGCGCTAGCCATTGCATCGCGGTTAGGCGGTGTATCCACAATGGAAGGGGATATACCGTTTACGCGGATGTGATGGTCTTTGAGTTCGGCGGCCATGCTTTCCATAATGCGGGTAGCGGCGGCTTTGCTGGCGATATATGCGCCCATATTTTTGCTGCCTTTTTCCCCGGCACGCGCTAAAATCATGCTGATGCTGCCCGTTTTGCCTGCGTCGATCATATGCGCGGCGACTTTGCCGCAGACAAGATAGGTCATGCGGGCGTTGAGCGCCATCATGCGGTCAAAGACGTTGACGTTGCCGGCATGTACGGGGTCGCCCATCGCAAAGCCGCCGACAGTATGCACCAGATGGTCGATGCCGCCGGGGACTTTGGCGATTGTCTCGGCGACGGCATCAGCATCGCTGAGGTCTGCCGCAAAACCGATATGGCCGCTGCCGTCGAGTTCGGCAAGTACGGCATCAATACGGTCTTGGTCCATATCAATCACGACGACGTTGGCTCCGGCAGCGACAAAGGCATTCACCACGCCGCGCCCCACGTTGCCTGTACCGCCTGTAATCATCACCGTTTGATTGCTTAAGTCAGTCATAGTGTGTCCTTTTTTGGAAGATATTATCTCTGTGACATACTCCTCACGCCTAAAGGCGGAGGCTTCTGCTGTCAACAGCGATGCCTGACTAATCAGGACTTATGTCGCCTCTTGCAGTATGCGCCGATGCCCTGGCGCGTTGAATGTTCATTGCCGCGTTGTGGTCACGATCTCGTGTTATTCCACAATGACCACTTAAATACCTCTCCCTCATGGAGAGGGGGGGAGGGCAAAGGTATCACCACATCACGAAGCGTTTATTCTCTGGAAAAGCCTAACCTATAACTCTATTTTTTTCCACATCTCCCAGAAGTCGATTTGCTCACCGAAGTAATCGCATAGGTCTTGCCAATGGCGTTCGTCGGGCATGGCTTGGGGGTTGGCCTTGCGCACAGCGGAGAAAGCATTAACGAGGGATAACCCCTCGACGTGCTTAAGCGCGGCGACGGCAAAGCTCGACGAGCGACTGATGCCCACGCCACAAGCGATCAACACATGGCCGCCACGGTGTTTGTCAACAAACGCTAGGGCTTTTTCCAGTGCATGAGGGGGGAGATTGTAGCCCTCTTCGGTTTCGATAAACAGCGTGGGGATGCCCGGTTGCTCAACAGGGCGATGGAGTTGCAGCATGGCGGTGATGTCGTCGCGTTGGAGTAAGTCGCGGTCTTGGGTCTCTTTGTATTTGCCAGTGGCTAGCCAAGGGCGTATGCGATGCACAGTTTAGTCCTCACCACATTCTGGAATGATTGCGCCGCGTGTAGGGCGCTTACCCAATGTTACAGGAATATCCATTGTGTCGCCATCGCGCACGACAAGCAAGGTGACGACATCGCCTGGTATGGTGTTGATGAGCAGGTAGTAGACGAGTTCGTCCATGTTGTTGATGAATACCTCATCGACGGCGACGATAATATCCCCGCCGGTACACATGGCGATGCCGTAGACGGTTTCCAGTTGGTCGCCGCCGCGAATGTCGGCTGCGGCTGCGGGCGAGCCCGGCGTGACGCGGGTCACGAGTACACCCGTATTCACTGGGAGGCCGAGCGGCTCCGCGAGGGAGGTCACGCCATATTCGGATTGTACGGTGCTGATGCCGATCCACGAGTATTCGACTTCCCCGCGTGAGATGAGATCCGGGACGACGCGAGTCACTGTGTTGGATGGCACAGCAAAGCCTATACCGCTGAAGCCTTCGATGCTGTCGATG
>DAOTTT010000429.1:0-6027 GCA_034437635.1 Anaerolineae bacterium
TCGCCAGCCCCGCCCCCTCTCCCGAACGTGCCTTCGGCACTGGGAGAGGGGGAGAAAAACGCTTTTGTAAGTCCCTCTCCATGAGGGAGAGAGATTTAGGGTGAGGGCAAAATGGCGTTTTCCTGAACAACTTATTATTTTCTTGGAACAGCCTTAAGGAATTATGCACATTAAAACGGAAGTCAAAATGCCAAAGCTATAAAATAAGTATTGTATTAAAGAAAGCGGCTGTCTGTAAAAAGGCCGCTATGGTAGAGGTGCTCGCCAATTGGTGAGCTTTTTTTGTATACAGAATTTATGGAGAAACGCCCTCACGTTATGTGTGGTATTATCGGAACATATGGTTCCTCTTCTCTACAGACCCCCCCTTTGGACATCCTAACGCATCGTGGCCCGGACGGAAACGGGCATCATCAACTGCAAGGCGCAACCCTTGGGCATACGCGCTTGGCGATTATCGACGTGGAGCACGGCGAACAGCCATTAGACGGCTTTGATGGCAACGTCTGGCTAGTGGTTAATGGCGAGATTTATAATTATCGTGAACTGCGAGCACAATTCCCGGATTACCCGTTCCGCACGGACTCAGACAGCGAAGTGCTGATCCCGATGTGGCAAAAATACGGCATAAATATGGTCAAACACCTTGATGGTATGTTTGCCTTTGCTTTGATGGACGCGCACAATCACTTTTTTATGGCGCGGGATCCGTTGGGGATTAAGCCGTTGTATTATGGCTTTGATGCGCAAGGTATCTTGCATTTTTCATCCGAGTTAAAAGGCCTTAATAGTGATGTCAAGACGGTGGAAGACTTCCCGCCGGGTCACTGGTACAGCAGCGAAGCCGGTTTAAACCGCTATTACGACTTGGAACACGCCGTAAAACCGCGCTTTGAGGCGACACTAGCCGATATTCGCAGCAGTTTGACACGGGCTGTGCGTAAGCGCCTGATGGCTGATGTCCCCGTTGGAACGTATCTCAGCGGTGGCCTGGATAGCACAATCATCACCGCGCTGGCCGCCCAAGAGATCGACAATCTGCATACCTTCTCCGTTGGGGTGGCCGGTAGTCAAGATCTTGCTCATGCGCGACTGGCCGCTGAACAACTCGGTACGATCCACCATGAATACATTTACACCAAAGCGGAAATGCTCGACTCGCTTTCTGACATCATCTACTATTTGGAGTCGTTCGATCCATCCTTAGTGCGTAGTGCCATTCCCAATTACTTTTTGGCACGCATGACCCGCCAATATGTGACGGTAGTGCTCACGGGGGAAGGCGCGGACGAACTCTATGCCGGGTATCACTACCTCAAGGAACACAACACATCCGATGAGGCGCTCAATGCGCAATTGGTCAACCTGACGCGCACGCTCTATAGCTGCAACTTGCAACGCTGCGACCGCATGACGATGGCGCATAGTATCGAAGGCCGCGTCCCGTTTTTGGATGTGGATTTTATCGAAACGTCGTTTGCTGTCCCGCGTGCGTTGAAGATCAACGCGGATGGTGTAGAAAAATGGGCGCTGCGCAAAGCCTTTGAGGACATCTTGCCGGATAACGTCGCGTGGCGGGTTAAAGAGCAATTTTCTAAGGGCGCAGGGTCTAGCGATATGTTGCGTGAATTAGCCGATGAGCAGATCGGTGATGCGGAATTCGCTCAAGAACGCGCCGATGTATTTGAGCAAACGGGCTGCGACATCCGCACGAAAGAAGAGTTGCTCTATCACCGCGAATTTGTCAAGCATTTTGGCATGGCACGGACGCACGTTATACAACCTTGGCAGGGTTACGACGTGTAAGTGTTTGGTGAAAAAAACAAGCAATACTCTCGTAATAATGCTATAAAAAGTAGACCCTTGTTATAACAATTAATCTTATAGTAAGGTCTATGTTGTCGCATTATGGAGAAATTAATGGCGAAAGTAACGGAAAATGGCACAGACAACGGTAAGCTCAAGAAAGCGTTGGGCTTATTTGATGTTTACGCAATCTGCACTGGTGCGATGTTTAGCTCCGGTTTCTTCTTACTGCCGGGCTTAGCTGCTGCACAGACCGGTAGTTCAGTAGTTCTCGCTTATCTCATCGCCGGGATTTTGATGCTCCCAGCCATGTTCAGCATGGCAGAGCTAGCGACGGCGATGCCCCGCGCTGGTGGGGACTACTACTTCTTGGATCGTGCAATGGGGCCACTTGTCGGGACGATTGGCGGCACGGGCACGTATCTCGCGCTGACGCTCAAGAGTGCGTTTGCGCTCATCGGCATGGGCGCATATCTCGGCTTGTTCATGGATTTGAATATTCAGGTGTTGGCGGTCGCGTTGACACTGGCATTTATGATGCTCAATATCTTTGGTGCTAAGGAGACCACCGGCTTACAACGGATCCTTATCATTGTGCTGGTTTCGGTGATGGCTGTCTATCTAGGCAGCGGCATCCTTGAGTTGTTCGGCGCTGAAGAAACCTTCTCCAGTGGTAGCTTTGACCCGTTCTTGACAGATGGGGTGGCCGGGCTGCTGGGTACGGTAGGCTTTGTGTTTGTCTCCTATGCAGGCTTGACTAAGATCGCCAGTGTTAGCGAGGAAGTCAGGAACCCAGGGCGCAATATCCCGCTAGGGATGATGCTCTCGATCATCTCCACGACCATGATCTATGTGGTGGGTATTTTTATCATGGTGGCAGTTCTGCCCATTGATGACTTCCAGGAGAGCTTAACCCCGGTGGCGGATGCCGCAGAGGTCGTCTTGCCGGGTGACTTGGGTTTGATTTTGATCGTCGCGTCCGCAGTGGCAGCGTTTGCGTCTACAGGCAACGCCGGGATTTTAGCCGCTTCACGTTACCCCTTGGCGATGGGACGTGATAATCTGCTGCCGAAGGCGTTTTCAAAAATCAACGCGCGCACGCTGACCCCGGTCTTCTCGATCGTCTTTACATCGGCGCTGATGATCTTCGCCATTGTCGCGTTAGATGAAGCGTCCATTGCGAAAGTGGCGAGTACGTTCCAGTTGATTATCTTTATGCTGATCAACTTTGCCGTGATCGTCATGCGCCAAAGTCGCATTGAGTTCTACGACCCCATCTATAGATCACCGCTTTACCCCTGGATGCAGATTGCCGGGATTTTCGCGTCCTTGTTTCTCATCTCGTATATCGGCGCGGATGCAATCGCATTGACGATGGTCATTATCGCGCTGTCCGTCGCGTGGTATTTCTTCTACGTGAATCAAAACGTGGTGCGGCATGGGGCGATCTTCCATTGGTTCGCCCGCTTAGGTGAGCGCCGCTATCTTGGCCTTGAAGACGAACTGCACGAGATCCTGCGTGAGAAGGGCGTGCGTGAGGAAGATCCCTTCGATGAAGTGGTGACACGCGCCTCCGTCATCGACTTACACGAACCGATGAAACTGCTCGACATCGTGCAGCAAGCGACGCATCGCTTCACGTTGAAGTCGCCCATGCTGGACGAAAGCCAGATGATCGCGGATTTCATCAAGAGTATGGGCAGCAACTATACATTTGTTGAACATCATGCCACGATGCCTAACTTGCGCTTAGGGGGTGTGAGCCATACAAAAATGGTAATGGTGCGTGTCCGTGAGGGCGTGATGCTCGATCATGATAACAACATCTCGACGGAACCGGTGCGCGTCCAGGCGTTCTTCTTCGTCATCAGCCCGGAGGACAAACCGGGGCAACATCTCCGCATTTTGGCACAACTTATCAACCACATCGAGACGGACGACTTTGTGCATACCTGGGAAATCGCAGCCAACGAGCAGGAGATGAAAGAAATCTTACTGCATAGCGAACGGATGTTAACGTTGTGGGTCAACCAGACCACGCGCACCCGTGATCTGATCGATAAGCCGCTACGGGATCTCAAATTGCCACAAGGCACGCTCGTCGCGCTCATCCGCCGGCATGAAGAAGTGCTCATCCCACGCGGATCAACGGCCTTACAAGAAGGGGATCGCATCACCATCATTGGCGATCCTGACGATATTCAATGGTTATTTGAAGAATACGTCGGTGAGCATAAAGAATAGCCTCACCATTACCAAAATACACATCAACAAAAGGGTAGCCACCGGGTTGCCCTTTTTGCGTTCCAGATCTGCTTATGACGTGTGATATGGCACAACCCTGATGCTTACCACTATGGAAAATGGCGATAGACGATTACGCTAAAATCAGCCATTAACACCTGTGGAGGGTTCATATGCTCTTTGCCATCAAGTTGGTGCATTCGATAGTGTTCGTCGTCGTTTCTGCGGCGATTGTTTACGTATGGTACGCGGTGCTATCCGGCATGAGTGGAGCGTTGCTTACGCTAGCGGTGGCTGTCATTTTGCTGGAAACAAGTGTTTAGGCTTTTCCAGGTAACTACTCAGGTATGCTGTGATTTACACGCTGCCCCGGTTCAAAACCAGGGACTAGCTCACCGAAAAGCCCGTGAACGAGCTAATCAGTATGTACACAGCCCATTTATGGGCTTACAAGCGTTTGTGTAGCCATGCCGATGCGGGATATACCTGAGTAGTTACTCAGGAAGGGTTTTTGTCGTCTTGCGCTGCTTCATGTCATCATAGATCCAGGTTGCGGCCAACGCAGCCATCACAGCAAAATCAAAGCCCAGCGGCCACCCATAGCGCACGTTAAAATGGGTGAAGCTCGCATGAAAGACCCAGATGAACCACCCGGCGGAGAGCGCCAGAAAGCTTGTCCATCGTTTATGACGAATGACATAGTAGAAGAAAAATGGCAAAAGCGGCAGGAAGAACACAGCATATCGCGAGCCACGTATAAACAACGGCAGGGTAACTGCAATATGCGATACGATGTTATTGCGGATTGCGTCAATAGCGAGGCTGTTTATTTCTTCAGTAGAATATCCTCGCGATCTTAGATCAAACCTTTGATTCAATCCTTGCTGCCTGAAGCCCTCTATAGTGTCTGTGTTGAGGCGCTGCCAAAACGCTTCAGGCAAAATCCGCTCGGAGATATTGTCGCCAATTATAGGAAACCAATACAGAAATGCCGTGACGTATTCCTGAAAATTCATGCGATTGTACATCATTCTGACCATTAAAACGCCGGACTCGCCACCCGCACCCAGGGTAAACTCATCGGATACCTGTTTGTTCCTGACTACCCAAGGGCCAACGAACAAGCTAAATCCAAAGATAACCAGGAAGACAGCCCCGCCCGTCTGTCGCCAATTGAGGTGATCGTGTGTGAATTTAGCAATTATGAGCAGAGTTAAAATAATAGGCAAATAGTATTGATAGGCGAAGCGCGTTAACGTGAGCAACGCCAACACAATACCGATGATAAGCGCATCCGGCCACCGCGTCCGACTGACAAGACACCGTGCGGTAAAATAAGTGAGCATAGCATGTAATGGGATTGCGATCGCTTCTGAATAACCGTTGAGATACGTGGATAATGTCCACAAGAGGCCGATGATTAAAGTGGTCAACAGGGCAAAAGCATCCCGCGCACCAAGCAGGCGAGCCGTTAAGTATACGAAAAAAACACCGCATAAACCGACAATCATCTGCGCACTGCGCACCAACGTAAGCCCAGACCGATCATCGCAGGTGTTTTGTGTATCAACGTTGTAAAAACACACCAGATAATCACGATATGGTGGATGCAAGGACGCAAAGACCGAGAGAAACGCAGCATACAACGGCGGACGGCCAACAGAAGGCGCAGGCACTCTATCCATATACGCTGTATCGGGGATACGGCCATAGATACCGTGTTCACTTATACTAAGCGCGAACCGCTCATAGCCATCATCTACCGGATGATCTGGCGTGAGAAAGAGCGCGATCCCTGATGTTGCTAGAATGAGAATGGCAATGGTTAGAATCTTAAGGCGCATTATGATTATTTCATATAATGTCATGACTCCTCTGAAAAAAGGTCATTTTGCCGGATTTTTGAGCCATTAGCTTACTTTTATGACCCGTTGTAAACCGCGATTTTGGGGGCATTTTGAGTTCTTTCAGTAGAGT
>DAOTTT010000430.1:0-2470 GCA_034437635.1 Anaerolineae bacterium
CCAGATAGCGAAGGCACTTTTCGGTAAGACCCCGGGAATCCTCCCCACCGAAGGAGACGAGGATTCGGGGCCTACTGTTCTTCCGGCTCTCGGGACAATCCCGGAGGGCAGCCGGTTCTCGGACCCGCCGCCGGGTGGGCATCTTGAGGAAATCGGTCGACGCGACGTTTGCCGGGAGGCGCTCTCCCAGACGAGGGAGCGTGTCGATTAAGAAGTCGCAATCGGCCCGCCCCGGGCCGCTTGCATAATAGCAGCGATCATGCGGCTGCTCATGCGCTCGCCGGACGAAACCGCCTGATCCATCACACGCGGGGTCAAGTCCCCCAAAATATTCACGGCATCACATAAATCTTGGTGCTGTGCGATGAGCTTATCAATCTCTTTGAGGATGGCTTCGCGCTCTGCCGTCGCTGCCATTAAGCGGTTGATGGCCTCGTGATGCTTTTCGCGCATCTTCTCGCAGAGCGAGCGATAACCCCACTTATCCCCATCAGCCGCCAGCTTGACCGATTGAATGAGCATGTCTGTCACACCCGACATCGCCGACACAACCACCGCGACCCGATTACCAGCGGTGACATCGGCACGGACGATCTGATTGACGTTGGCGAGTGCTTCTGGGCTACCGACGGATGTACCGCCGAATTTCATGGTATGTGTTGGCATGTCTTCGTCTCCAATCAGCGAAATGCAAATAAAAAAAGCGCGTGGTGGGTTCCACGCGCTTTTGGTCACTAAGCCGACACTAAGACAAACGCTAACCGCCCCACCGGAATTGGTGTGGTTGGGTAGTCATCATAGTCATAGTGGTGTTACAAGAAATCATCAGTTTTTGTCGCAAAATCAATTGTCAACCTGTGGTTACAATAGCCCGTTTACGCGGTGTTGTCAAGCTGTTCATGCCGGGTGCTATCGTTTAGAATATTCATCATAGATATGATTTAATTTAAGAGGCCAAAATGGATTTTGAACTGAATAAAGATCAAGAGACGTTCCAGCGCGTTGTGCGTGATTTTTGTGAGGCGGAGATCAAGCCTTACGCCACAGAAATTGATGAAAACGGCGATCTGCGTTGGGATAAGATCAAGAAGATGGCCGATGTCGGCCTGTTGAGCTTGCAAGTACCGGAAGAATACGACGGCGCAGAACTCGACACCCTGAGCGCATCCATCGCCGTAGAAGAACTGGGCCGCGTGTGTGGGTCAACGGCGCTTTCTATCTCCGCGCATAACGGCTTAGGCTGTGGCCCCATCGTCAACTGGGGCACCGATGCACAAAAAGAAAAATACTTGCCCAAGCTCATCAGCGGTGACTATCTCGGCGCGTTAGCCCTCACCGAGCCGCAAGCCGGGAGCGACCTGCTCAATAGTGCGACGACAACCGGCGTCTGCGAGAATGACGAATGGGTCATCAACGGCACCAAAGCATGGATTACCAACGCCAGCAAAGCCCCGGTGATTTCCGTATTATGCCGTACCAACAAAGAGGCCGGGTCACGCGGGTTTACGATGATCTTGGTCGATACGGATGCCGAAGGCTTTACGGTGCATCCACGCGAGAAGAAAATGGGGCTTAAAGGCTCCCCCACCCACATGCTGAGCTTTGATAACGTGCGTGTCCCCGTGACCAACACACTCAGCGCAGAAGGCCAGGGCTTTTATCAAACCATGCAGACGCTCGACAGTGGCCGCATTAGCATCGGCGCGTTGAGCATCGGCCTGGCACAAGGCGCATTTGAAGAAATGGTCAAGTATGCGCTGGAACGCCAAGCCTTCGGCGAGCCGATCGCCAATAAGCAAGCGATCCAATGGAAGATTGCCGATGCTGCGATGGAGATCGAAGCCGCCCGTACACTGGTTTACAAGGCCGCCACGATGAAAGATGCCGGGAAAAACTACACCAAAATCGCGTCTATCGCCAAGCTCAAGGCCAGCGAAGTCGCGGAAAAAGTATGCTTTGAGTCGATCCAAGTACACGGGAGCTACGGCTACAGCCGCGAGTATCCAGTCGAACGCATGTACCGTGACCAACGCCTGATGAGCATCGGCGAAGGGACAAGCGAAATTCAACGCTTGGTTATCGCTCGCAACGTCATCAAGCAATTCCAGAGCTAAAAAGTAACTACTCAGGTAAAGCCTATATCCCGCATCGGCTCAAAGCCGATGGCTACATTAAACGCTAGGAAGCCCGTAAACGGGCTAGTCAGCGCGAAAGATTAATTTTATACAGCCCGTTTACGGGCTTTGCAGTGGGCTAGCCCCCGGTTTTGAACCGGGGCAGTAAGCAAATCAGAGCATAACTGAGTAGTTACGCTAAAAATCAAATCCCCCGGCTATTCGGGGGATTTTGGCTCATACTTATGACTCCTCTGAAAAAAGGTCATTTTGCCGGATTTTTGAGCCATTAGCTTACTTTTATGACCCGTTGTAAACCGCGATTTTGGGGGCATTTTGAGTTCTTTCAGTAGAGT
>DAOTTT010000431.1:0-2747 GCA_034437635.1 Anaerolineae bacterium
GTCATGTTGGAAAATGACGCGGATGCCCTGCTGACCGTCCTCACAGGTCGCAGCCGCAACAGTGATCTCTACATCACCGCCGCCACTATAGAAGACGACATCGCCTTTAAAATCACACGGGTCGGCGCAAATAACGTGTTGCCCCCTTATGAAATCGCCGGGCGGTTTTTGAACAACGCCACACTGCGCCCTGTCGTCAACGATTTTTACAACAGCATTTTATTCGACCAGAAAGCCAGTGAGCAAATCGTTCAATTGTATCTCAGCAAGTCATCGCGCTGGGTGGGCAAAACAATCGGCAGTCTTAAGCTACGGGAACGCTTTAAAACCGGGATTTTAGGCTTACGCAAAGATTATGGCCGCTACTACTACGCGCCGACAGATGACTTTGTGCTAGATGCCGATGACATCGTGCTGACTGTCACACCGGGACGCTACATCCCAGATTTACAGCGCGATTGCTGCGACGGCATGAGCTTTATCCCTGATGCCCCTAATTGGCAACGCATCCCAACACCGCACCATCCGCTCAAAAGCGATAAGGTGTATTCACTGATCGAAGCAGAAGAGAATATCGCCAAGCTCGACAAACATTATGTCATCTGTGGCACTGGGCCGATTGTGCGGGCTTCATTGGATAACCTCAACCCAGAGCAGCCTTTCGTCTTCCTCAGCGACGATCAAACGCTCGTCACTGAGATGCAGCAACGGGGGTTTCGGGTGGTATATGGCAAACTCACACAAGATGAAGTCTTGCAAAAAGCCGGCATCAAACACGCACTCGCCATCATGATCGACATCGAAGACCGCGCCTTGAGCGTCCTCACCACCCTATCCTGCCGGGCGATCAACAAAGAGTTGATGATCGTCGCCGCCACGAACCAAGATGATATGATCCCGCGTTTACGACGTGCTGGCGCGGATCGCGTCGTGAGTCCATTCCGCATCGCCGCCCAATTCGTCATGTTAGCCACGACTCGCCCGGTCGTCAGCGACTTTTTGCAGCATGTGCTGTTCAATTACGAAACCAGCACCGAAACAACCGAACTCCACATACAAGACAACTCACCTTGGATCGGCCATAGCATCGAAGAAACCGGCATCGGCGAAACTTATCGCGCCTGGGTGGTGGGCATCCGCCAACCCAATGGCCGCTTTAGGTATGCGCCCAAGCCCAATCACATCATCGGTATTGGCGAAATCCTCATCGTCATCACCCCAATGGAACACGGGCAAACCATCCGCTTGATCGCGCACGGCGGCAGCACCCACCGCCCACGCACCCTCCGCTATGTTGACAACGACTAAGGCAGGATTGGTCATTGGATCATCCCTCTATGCAGGTTATCATGGGGCGCATGATGCAACACCCTGGAGATAAAAGCGTGCAAGCGACATCATTTACCATTCGCCGCGATGGACAACCCACCAAGCGGCTGACACATCATTTACAAGAGCATATGCGGCGTTATGGGTATCAACTCATCGAAACGCCGATCATCGAAAATGCGGATTTATTCCTCACCAAAGCCGGAGATAAAGTCGCGGAGAAGCTGTTTAACTTCGAGCGGCATAGCAATGTGCTAGCACTACGCCCGGAGTTCACAGCGGCGGCAGCCCACCTCTACATTACCCAAGAGGAGCAAAAGACCGTCCGTTGGCAGTTTAGCGGTCCCGTCTTTGAGGATGATCCCATTGATCCGCAGCGCCGCTATCAACAATATAGCGCCGGTGCAGAACTTATCAACCAACGGGGCACAGCAGCCGAAGCAGAAATCATCAGCATGGCGGTGCAAGCCCTGGTTGATGTCGGCATCAACGAGTGGGAACTCGTCATCGGGCATGTGGGCTTGACGCGGCGTTTGCTGTCGAAGTTCGAGCTAGACCCACGCACACAGCATTTCATCCTCAGCCAGCGTCAAGCCCTCAAAGGTGGCTCCAAAGGCAAGGTCAAGGTGCTATCTGCATTGGCAAAATACCTACCGGAAACGCCGCTTGACTTAGACGGCTCTACCATGACCCAAAGCGACACCCAAGGCATGTTGGACGTTCTGCTCAACACAAGCCGTAGCAGCGAAACAATGGGTGGACGCAGCCGCCACGACATCGCCCGCCGCTTACTGCGCAAACGCCAGCAAGCCGCACAGCGTAATCAAGTGGATGATGCGATCTACTTCCTGCAAGGCTGGATGAATATCCGCTCCACGCCCCGCTGGGCGATGGACGACATCGAAGACTTCATCGGCTTTGACGAAAGCGCCCGCGCCCTCTTTGACGAATGGCAACAAGTCATGACTCTGCTCGACGCTTACGGCATCAACACGGATAACATCACCATCCAGCCGGATTTAGCCCGTACATGGGATTATTACACCGGCATCGTCTTTGAGCTACGCACGCCGGAAGGCGTTCACCTAGCAGGTGGCGGACGTTATGACGAACTAACGCGCATCATCGGCGGCGAGCGCAACGTCCCGGCGGTGGGCTTCGCCTATAACGTCGATAACCTACTCGACCTGCTGCCGCCACCACAGGAAAACGCCCAACGCAGCTTTTACATGCTCGTTGACAGTACAACAGCGATCAGCGCGGCCAGATGGAGCACCGCCCTACGCAAGCGCGGCCTCACCGTGACCCAAATCGAAAACGAAGAGGACGTGACCCACTCCCCGGTCATCTTGTACCTTAACGGTGACGGCAGTATCTTGCTCGGCCAAAGCCAATACACAATGGATAATATCGATAGT
>DAOTTT010000432.1:0-2599 GCA_034437635.1 Anaerolineae bacterium
ATTACACTCAAGGGCAGTAACAGCAATAATGCGAGAGTTAACTTGCGTATCATCGGTAAAGTTCCTCACCAATTACTTATTCAGCGTAACTACTCAGGTAAAGCCTATATCTCCGCATCGGCTCAAAGCCGATGGCTACATTAAACGCTAGGAAGCCCGTAAACGGGCTGTATAAAATTGATCTTTCGCGCTGACTAGCCCATTTACGGGCGGCGCATACATGCGCTGCACTTTGCTAGCCCCCGGTTTTGAACCGGGGTAGTATGCTATTCAGCACAATTATACACCAGACGCAGCGTAACAATACGACGCTTACCCCACGCAAAAAAGACGCTCCCTCATCGGGAACGCCTTTAGGCTGATTAACGGGCTATTCGCCGGTCGTCACACGCAGCAACTCAAGCTCTAGCACAGCGCCTTCGTAGTAGTAATCTTCCACGTTGACCTGCACCAAGCCATCGGCGGGTACATCAAACTCAAGGATGATACGGGTAGCGTTACCAATGGGCGATTCGGCCAGAACGTCACCATCTTGACGCACGCTGACGTAAGGTTCGCTGCCTGCCGCAGAGAGCAAGCGAATGCTCAATTGCACCGTTTCGCCAGCCACACCGTCAAATGTGGTCGTGCCTTGATAGAACTTCTCGCTTACACGGATTATCTGCGTGCCAGCATCTAAGCTATTGGCAATGCCGTTATCAACCAAGACCGTATATTCGCCGACATCCCCGGCGATAAACGGCTCGACCAACAACGCATACATACCATCTTCCGGCAACACCACGCCGATCAATTCCGGGTTTAAGCCCGCGCCGCTATCATCGTCACCGGCATGAATTTCGCCGCTAGGCGTTGTCAAACGGATTGATGTATCAATGCCGCTTTCGCTAGTCACGGTCACGTTGATTACATCCCCGGCTTGACCGTCAAACGTGTAGACCTGTACCTCATTTCCGCTAAAATCGTCTATCGTGGCTTCGCTGTAGGCGATGACCTGCGGTTCTACCACACTCGCCGTAAGCGTAAAGGCCATCGGCTCGAACAGATCATAGCTGCTCACGGTGAGGATATAACCGCCCGCCTCCGGCAGAATGATGGGACCCAGCGTCTCCGGGCCACCGTAGGATTGTGTATCGACCGATCCATTCGCCCCAGTCATGCGCACAAACGCGGCATAACTTTGGGTATCGAAGTTAATCGTCAAAACGCTACCAGCTTCACCATCCACACGGTAGACGTAATTAGGTGTGTCAATATCGAGTGTTGCCTCGATGGAGTCGCCTAACGCCAGTGCTTCAACGGTGGCTGTATCCAACGACAGCACAAAATTCCCCGTCTCGATACCATCGCCAAAGTAGTTGGCATAGCTATTGGCGACAATGGTATATGTACCAGGGTCCGAAATTTCAAACGGGCCAATGCGCGAGTTCAATTCCCCGGCGCTGTCGTCATCCGTTATGATCTCGAAGCCATCTTCATCGAACAATTGTAGGTAAGTGTCAAAGCTGTTGGAGGTCATCGTCACCGTAATGATGTCGCCCGCTTCCGCGTCAAAAGTATAGTCCAACGTGGGGCTATCGTTAGTCAGGCGGTCTTCTACCGTATCCCCATAGACGACATCCGTATCTGTCATAACTTCATCAGGATCATCCGGCGGCGGTTGTACATCCACCATCCCGGCACCCCGCATGACCGTTAACGTAAAGTCACCGCTGCCGGGTTCAATGCCGACGATGTTGCCAAAAGTCGTTACTTCGATTTCATAAATGCCTACATCCGCCAGGGTTAACCCAGCGATGAACGCATCGGTTTCGTCGCCGCCGTCGTCATCACGCGCCAGCACATCCCCGTTTGGATCACGCACGATGAGGTAAGCATCAAAATCCATAGACTCTAGCGAGACAGAGACGACCTGCTCTTCTTCGATCTCAAACGTATAGATCATGCTGGTCTGGTCAGTTGTGTTGAGCGTGCCGTTAACGGGCGTATGAAACGTAACAGCGCCCGTTGGTGGCATCTCATCGTCTACTTCTACTTCGACTTCTTCTTCAATGATTTGTTCGTCAAAGTTTTCTTCTGCATCTTGTCGGTCCGGCGCGCCGTCCGTCTCAAACGTCAGCGTATAATCGCCAGTAGAAACCAACTCATTGTTATAGCGATATGCTCGTAAGCTGGTCGCTACGACAATATAGGTATCATCTGCTTCCAGCGTGTAGACGATCTGCGCGTTTAACTGCCCGGCGCTATCGTCATCTTCTGCCAAAACGGTGTTATCACTGGCGTGCAATGCCAGGAATGAGTCAAAATCGCTCGAAGTCAGCGTCAGAATAATTTCAGTCCCCGCAGTACCTTCAAATGTATAGATGCCGCGTGGGGCATCGTCCGTCAGTGTGCCTTCAACGGCATCACCGGGCGCGATCGGTTCAAATTCCGTCTGCGCAGCGACTACGCTGCCCAACAGAAGGACAACCAATAGTAAAGCAAATCGCTTCATCGAAATTATGCGGCGGAAACCACCTGCTTTAGCGGGTGGAGGAAGCCGCTTCTCCTTTCTGGTAGCTGTAACCGTCTGATTTGTGTAGATGGGTACAGTGGCGGT
>DAOTTT010000433.1:0-5694 GCA_034437635.1 Anaerolineae bacterium
ACCGCCACTGTACCCATCTACACAAATCAGACGGTTACAGCTACCAGAAAGGAGAAGCGGCTTCCTCCACCCGCTAAAGCAGGTGGTTTCCGCCGCATAATTTCGATGAAAGCCATTGTTTGCAACGCCTGGGGCGACCCCACCACCTTAACCGTAGAAGAGCGGCCATCACCGCAACCCGGCCCCGGCCAAGTGCGCGTGCGTGTCCGCGCTGTCGGCGTGAACTTTGCCGATACCCTCATCATCCAAGGTAAATATCAGCAACAGCCCGACCGTCCCTTTACGCCGGGTATGGAGTTCGCCGGGGAAATTGTCGAACTGGGCCAAGGCGTTGAGAATTACAAAGTGGGCGATGCCGTCATCGGCATTAACGACTGGGGCGCATTCGCGGAAGAAGTCACCGCACAGGCTATGGCACTTTTGCCCAAGCCGGACAGCATGAACTTTGAAGAAGCCGCCGCCTTCCCCGTCGCCTATGGCACGTCACACGTCGCTTTGGCGCATCGCGGCCAGTTACAAAAGGGCGAGACTTTGCTCGTCTTCGGCGCGGCGGGCGGCGTTGGCCTGACCGCCGTTGAGATCGGCAAACACATGGGCGCAACCGTCATCGCTTGCGCCTCCACACCGGAAAAACTGGCACTCACCAAAACATACGGCGCGGATTACACCATCAATTACCGCGAAGAAAACATCCGCGACCGCGTGAAGGAAATCACCGGGGGCAAAGGCGCAGACGTGATCTATGACCCGGTTGGCGGCGATGCCTTCGACCAAGGGATGCGGGCGATTAGCTGGGGTGGGCGTTTGCTCGTTATCGGTTTCGCGAGTGGGCGCATCCCTGAACTGCCGGTTAACTTGACATTGGTCAAAAATTGTGCCGTCGTCGGTGTCTACTGGGGTGCATACATGCGCAAAGACCCCGGCACACTCGTCGGCAGCTTGATGACGCTCTTAAGTTGGTACAATGACGGAGCACTTAAACCGCATATTTCCCAGGCTTACCCACTGGAAAAAACCGGCGAAGCTATGCTTGCGTTGATGAACAGACAATCAACCGGAAAATTGGTCATTACACCGTAGCGACGACAACGAATAACAGCGCCGGCACGATGAACCCGACGACAGACCCGACGATCACTTGTGCGGGGGTATGTCGGTTGAGGTTCACTCGTGCTGCGCCGACAAGTACAACAAGCGGCGCGATGATGAGCGCAGGCAACATGCCGAAGACGGCCCCTAGCGCAATCGTCGCGCCACTGATACTAATGGCGTGACGATTGCGCTAGGGGCCGTCTTCGGCATGTTGCCTGCGCTCATCATCGCGCCACTGATACTAATGGCGTGAATGCTGATCTGCCAGGTAAACGTAATGATCAGCATAATGGCTAACTGCACCATACTAAACAAGGCTAACAAAGGCATCACCGCCGGGGCACCCATCAAGCGCAAAATCCCCCAGGCAAACATCGTACAGAGGATAGATACTAAAAATGGCCGTATGCGCTGGTTGCGTACCGGCATGTGAATGTCTGTGATCGACCCACGCTTAACCATCAGCGCAATGTAGACGATTGGCAAAACACACACCAACGTGATGTACGTCAATGCCCAGGTAAGCGCCTGCTGTGCATTATCCGCACTCCGAAACGCGAGCGGAAATGCCAACAACGCCCAGACAACCGGCGGGCTTAAAATATCAGAAACAAGTCGTTCCCAGGATGCGTTATACTCAAACGGTAGCGCGCTCATAGCAATTGCTCCAATAAAACTGCGCAGATTAGTTTTAATATAACACAGTGTGGGGCGTGTGCGGTTAAATTTTTTTCAAACCATGTTAAACGTTCTCGGAGCGAATATTATGAATGATGAAACCAGCGGTCAATTAACGAACAAATGGCGCATACCAGATTATGCTCAGGGGCAATTGTGGGTTGAGGGTGTCGGCGGAGCCGCCCAAGCGGAAGGCGCGCACGGTCTTTTTGAACTCAGCACTAGCACGCCAGATGTGACTATCTATTGGAACAATGTCCACGATGGTGCGGCGCTCGCTAGCCTACCCTGGCAACCGGATAGTTTAGAATGGGACGGGAGTATCAAAATTGGGGGTTATGTCGATGCCATACATTTGATGGAAATCCCCGATGTTGATCTTGTAGTCAATGTACTGTACTTGGGCGGGCAACCGCTTAAGCCCGACATCCGCCCATACCCGGACGCAGGTTATCGCGGAGCCATCACCCAGCCGGACTTCCACGCCTGTTTAGTGAGTGAAATCACCGAAAGCTACACGACATGGATCGTACCGGAAGATAGCCCCCTAAGCCAGATTGCCCAAGATGCGATGATGAATAACTTACGCCTGCATTGTTATGGACGGCTCGCGGACGATGACAGCGGTTGGGCGCGGTTTTTCGGCTTACCCATTGTCTTGGAAGCGATGACGATCTTTGGACCCTGAGCTTATCCCACATATCCCAATTTGGGGTAACTACTCAGGTTATGCTCTGATTTGTCTTACTGCCCCGGTTCAAAACCGGGGGCTAGCCCATGCAGCGCATGTATACGCCGCCCGTAAACGGGCGGTATAAAATTGATCTTTCGCGCTGACTAGCCCGTTTACGGGCTTCCTAGCGTTTAATGTAGCCATCGGCTTTGAGCCGATGCGGGATATAGACTTTACCTGAGTAGTTACAATTTGGGATAAAAAAAGACACCATTCGGTGGTGTCTTTTAAATAGCTATTGGCGCAGCATTTATGTCACCCGGTGGCACGCGGCAAAGTGACCAGGTTCAATTTCCACCAAGGGCGGATCCGGCTCTTGGTGGCACAAGCCGAAAGCGACTGGACAGCGCGTGTTGAAGTTGCACCCACGCGGCGGGTTCGCCGGACTAGGTACGTCACCGCTGATAATGATACGGCGGCGCGACTCCTCCACGACGGGATCCGGTACCGGCACCGCAGAAAGCAGCGATTGCGTATACGGATGCAGCGGGTTTTCGTACACCATATCGGTTGGGCCAATCTCGACGATCTTGCCCAGGTACATCACCGCCACGCGGTCGCAGATGTGGCGCACCATGCTTAAGTCGTGCGCGATAAAGAGATACGTCAGGCCGAGTTCTTCCTGAAGGTCTTCCATCAGGTTGACCACCTGCGCCTGGATGGACACGTCGAGCGCAGAAATCGGCTCGTCAGCAACGATGAACGACGGATTGAGCGCCAACGCACGCGCAATACCGATGCGCTGCCGCTGACCGCCGGAGAATTCGTGCGGGTAACGGTTGATGTAGAACGGGTTCAGGCCGACTTTTTCCAACAATTGCGCGACAAACTCTTTGCGTTCCGCCTTGTTCATCACATTGTGGACTTGCAGCGGTTCGCTCACAATGCTGCCGACGGTCATACGCGGGTTAAGCGATGCAAACGGGTCCTGGAAGATAATTTGCATACGGCGGCGCATCTGGCGCATTTCGTTGCCGCGCATGGAGGTTAACTCTTTGCCTTCAAAGACCACCGACCCCGCTGTTGGGCGATAAAGCTGCAAAATGGTACGTCCGGAGGTGCTTTTACCACAACCGGATTCTCCCACTAAGCCGAGTGTTTCACCTTTGTACACGTCAAAGTCGATGCCATCAACGGCTTTCACCGCGGCGACTTGACGCTGAATAACGATACCAGACGTAATCGGGAAGTGCTTTTTAAGCCCACGCACGCTCAAAATCACATCATTGGAATTTTGGGTATCGGATTGGGGGGCGGTCTGTGTGCCGACTTCTAAGTTTGCCATTGTTACTTGTCTCCTTGCACAGCTTCGGCCTTACGCGCTTCGCGCAGGTCATACCAAGCGGCGGCCATGTGTCCATCAACGCTGTCTTCCACTTGGCGCAGCGGTGGCATTTCGGTCTTGCAGTGTTCTGTATGATACGGGTTGCGCGGCCAGAAAGGATCCCCTACTGGCTCGATACGCATGTCCGGCGGTGCACCTGTAATCTGTCGCAGGCGTTTACCTTGATTACGGGTATCGAGACGCGGGAGTGATTGCAGCAAGCCCAGGGTATAGGCGTTGCGCGGGTCATTCATCACGGATTGGATCGGCCCACGTTCCACTATGCGCCCGGCATACATCACTTGGATGTTATCCGCAACACCGGCGACAACGCCCAAGTCGTGCGTAATCCAGATCATCGCCATGCCGAGTTCGTCTTTAAGTTGCTTAATCAACTCGATAATCTGCGCTTGGATGGTCACATCAAGCGCGGTTGTGGGTTCGTCAGCGATGAGCAATTTGGGGTTGCAAGAGAGGCCGATGGCGATCATCACGCGCTGGCGCATACCGCCGGAGAATTGATGCGGGTACGCGGTCAAGCGTTTACGCGCATCGGGGATGCCAACCATGTCGAGCAAATCAACAGCGCGTTGATTCGCTTGCGATTGCGTCATGCCCAGATGCAGTTTAAGCCCTTCGGTTAGCTGGGTGCCAACGGTCAACACCGGGTTGAGCGATGTCATGGGGTCTTGGAAGATCATGGCGATTTCCGCACCACGAACTAAGCGTATCTGCTCTGGTGAGAGCTTGAGCAAGTCGCGCCCTTGGAAGATCACCTCGCCCTCTTCGATCTCACCGGGCGGCTGCGGGATAAGGCTAAGCATGGAAAGCGCGTGAACGCTCTTACCACTACCACTCTCGCCCACAATGCCGAGTGTCTCGCCTTCTTGCAGGTCATAGGTTAAACCGTTAACAGCATAAACCGTGCCTTCTTGTGTATAAAACCGGGTGACCAGGTCTTTAACCTGAAGCAGTACGCCCAAGGCGATACCCTCCTTGTAGAATCAAATTTTCTTTTAATCTGTTTTATAGTAAAACAGTGCGGGAAATAAACCACTGTACAATTTACACAAAATATAATCTGAGAATTTATTGAGGACAATTCCCCCGCACGCCACGTCGCGGGGATTATAACACGGCGTGGGGGGAAATACTATGTCAAACTAATCTGTGGTTTTTTGTACTAATGAAACCGGTCTCACCATACCTTTGAGCATGCGCTCCATCGCCATCGTGTGGCTGCAAATGCCATGTGTACGGAAGTATGGGTTATCGCAATCCCACTTACCGTTATCATAGCTGATGTTGTATTCGTTATGGTCACCCCGGAAGACCGCCTCGAAGGAGTTTATGGTGATGCGATCCGGCTCGTGGGCGTACATATTCGATTTTTCAACATCGCTGACGACGTTTTGGCCGTTAGCATACGGCAGGCGCTCCCGCTTGAGCATCGGCGCGAACAACTTTTCCAGCGCCATGATGTGCGGGCAGATGGCGTATTTGCTATAGCCGGGGCATGTGCAATTCCAGCCGTCCGACGCAAGCGTTACAGTATATGTGTTGTTATTGCCTTTAAATTCGACCTGGAAGTTATGGAAAGTTACGCGATCCGGTTCTTCCGCATACTCTTTTGATTTGTGAATTTTGCCAATGTAGCTGTAATCCATTGTTCAAAAACTCCTTGATCTATTTGACTAAAAATAAAACACGCGGCAACAGATTGCGCCGCGTGTTTAAGAGACTATGTTTGTTATGGTGTTGGAGATCTTCATCAAAACCTCCTTGCTGGAAACCACCCGTCTTTAGCGGGTGGAGGAAAGCATGGTTGGCGCGTGTAGCTACCACCGTGCATCGGACAAAAGATCGT
>DAOTTT010000434.1:0-3172 GCA_034437635.1 Anaerolineae bacterium
AGCCCATAAATGGGCTGTATACAATGATATTTCTCACTAATTAGCCCGTTTACGGGCTTTGCGGTTAGCTAATCCCCGGTTTTGAACCGGGGCAGTATGCAAATCAGCACATACCTGAGTAGTTACCGTTGATTTCTCATTATAGGGGGCGGATTGCACCTGTGCAATTATTACATTTACATCACGGTAAGCGGTAACTCAAAGCCGAATGTGCTGCCTTCGCCGTAGACGCTGCTAAAGCGGATTTTGCCGCCGTGTCGCTCCACGATGTTTTTGACGAGATGCAAGCCTAAGCCGCTGCCTTCGATGATTTGCGTCTCTTGGCTGGCCGCCCGCGAGAAGGGCTGGAACAACTTATCATGCTGATCTTGTGGGATGCCATAGCCGTTATCTGTCACTGCGTAGTTAATGCTGCTGCCATCTGTCTCCAGCAGTATGTTGATCGTGCCGCCTTCCGGCGTGTATTTTATGGCATTGCTGATGATGTTAGACGCGGCTTCGCGCAGTTGAGCGCGATCGCCGTAGAGCGTCAGCGGTAAGCTGGGCGGCTCGAAGATGAGCGTCTGTTGTTTGAGCTTGGCTTGTGGGTGTTGGTCTTTGACCACTTGTGTGATGATCGCTGTCATATCGACGGGGATAGGTCCAGAGTCGTGGTGTAAGCGCTCAACGGATAGAATCTCCGTGATGATCTGCTCCATGTTGGTGGTTAAATCGCTAATCGTTGCGATGATTTTGTTATGGTCATCGCTCAATTTGTCGCTGTCTAACTTGAGCAACTCGATATAATTCTCAATTGCGTTGAGGGGGTTGTTCAGGTCATGGCTGGCGATGCGGATCATGTCAGTTTTGACGCGCTCTAGATCACTGACTTGATCGTACAAAACTTGTAACTCGCGCAGTTGCTTTTGGGTCGTGGTATATAGTTGCGCGTTCTCGATGCCGATAGCCAAACGGGTGGCGAGCAGTTTAATCACCTCGAACACGTCTTCCTTAAATATGCCGTGATGCTCCGACTCTAAGTTCAGCACGCCGATGACCTGCTCATGGCCGATGAGCGGCAGCGTCATCTGGCTGGCGGTTGATGCAATATCGGGGTAATAGTCCGGGTCATCATGCACGGATGCGATGAGAACGCCTTCGCGCTGGCGGATGACACGCCCGACAATGCCCATCGTCGCCGGGAAAGTGTGCCCTTCAAAGGCTTCTGGGTAGCCGCCCCATGTACGCATGATCTTCTGCTTGTCCTCATCAACCAAGCTGATAAACCCCGCGCTGGCTCCGCTGAGAATAACAGCGGCATCGAGGCCGATCTCTAGTACATGGTCGATTTCCAATGTGCTGGAAATGCGCACGTCGATTTGCCGTAGATAATCACGATATGCCATCTGGCGCGAGGCTTCGGCCTGGGCTTCTTTGCGTTCGCTGATGTCTTGGAGGATGAGCATCCGCCCGACGATGCGCCCGACGCGGTTACTCACTGGCGCGTAACTCACTTGTACATCTGCGCCGTCGCGTTGACCCTTTAAACGCGCTTCTTCACGTTGTGTCTGGGATTTCATCATCAGCATATAACACGCGATTATATCCGGGTGAGGGATAAGCGCCTGGTTGATGGGATTGCCGATGACTTTGTTCGCGTCAATATCGAGTAACTTGGTCGCCGCCGGGTTGATGTCCACGATGAGATCATCAAGATCAATGATGATAACGCCGTCGTTCATGCTGCTGATGATGACATCCCGCGCCATCGTGATCCGCTTGAATTTGTCATCGTCCAAGACCACGTTCGCCACCAACCACGCACTGAAGGCAAATGTCAACGGCGTAAGGTCAAGCGGTGTAAGCGGGTTGGTATTCGTCAGGACGAGAATATTGATAAACCAGGGAAATAAGCTGGCAATGGTGATGCGCATCGCTTGAATCTGCTTGAAGCGTACCGCGTTCGCCCCGGCACGTAAGAGGAGCGTTGTCGCATACAGCAACAACCCGAAGGCGTATAGGGTGTGTAGCCAGAAGACCACACTCGCCTCCGACGAATGCAGCACGATATCGTAAAAGTCGATGAAAATATCTTCCGACCAATACAAAGAATGCAAGTCGTTCGTCAGCATGAACGCGATGAAAAGCAGCGGCAACACAAACAGCATCGCGGCACGTTGTAATAGATTATCATGTGCGTCGGAAAGCCACCCGACATCATCCGTGAAGATAGCGACGAAGATAAACCATGCTGGCGCGACGGTGATAATGCCTATTGTTGATATTTTGGTTAAAGTGGTGAGTGTGGCCGGGTCGCTGAAAAAGAATTTGAGCGTATAAGGCCCTGCCCACATCGCCAAGGCGAACGCAAACCCGCTAAATGCATAGCCAATTGCCGAGCGTTGCTGCTGGAAACTATAGAAGGCTAGCCATAGCGCAACCGTGGTTGATGTTGCTGCAAGAACAATAAGTAGGAATATCACAAGTCTATGGTCACTTTTTGTACGGTTAACCCTATAGTAATCTAAGTTTGGATTTTGAAAAATGGTGTTTTATAAGATGTGCGTAGGGGGGGCGTAGGCATTGCGGCGTTTGGCAGATGCTTAACTTTCCTTCATAATCAAAATAACAACCTAATAACATATGGAGGGACATATGCGCGTGCGCTTGTTGCTTTTGCTGCTGGTGTTGCTCGTCGCGATGAATGTGATGGCTCAAGATGACGCTGATGAGCCGCTATCACTCATCGCTGCAACGCCTGAAGAAACACAACCCATTTTTGATGATAGTGTTATTACATTGACCTTTAACCAAGCGTTGGACTGTGGCACGGTGCCTACTAATGTCGGGCTGATCCCTGAAGTGGGGTATACGCTAGATTGCGCCGCCGACACCTTGACGCTGACCGTGACGGGGGAACTCACACAAGGGACGTTCTACACAGTGCGGCTGCGCGAAGGCTTGGCCGCTGCAAATGGTAATACGCTCGGTCAACCGTTGGATATACGCTACTCCGCACCGGGGCGGCTGTCTATCCAAGAGGTCATCCCGGCGGACTCAACCGCGAATATCGCCAGTGAAGGCCGCATCACCATTGTGTTTGATCGCCCGGTTGTGCCAATCGTCATCGGCCAAGAGCAGGATGATCTGCCCGACCCCTTGACGATCTCGCCGCCAGTAGAGGGGGATGGCG
>DAOTTT010000435.1:0-10008 GCA_034437635.1 Anaerolineae bacterium
CTGCCCTAGCCTTTCGCAGGCTGGCTGATTGACCGCAGCCCACTGACCGAAGCCAGTGCGATTGTTTTATATCCCTGAGAAACCGTTTGCACCACGTATGTGGTGTGCCTTTGGGATAATTTGATCATACCATACAATAACTGGTAGAACCGATGTTACACCACTACCAGAGGTAGTGGCTTCTTAATGTCAGAGTGATGCGGCTGAACCCGTTTATGACAGTATGCAGTCGTTGGAAGTCTTCTTGAGCGAAGATATTCCAGAAGACGCTTTTAGGGGCATGTTGATCCAAGCGCCACCGGGGAACTATACCGCCGTTCTGGAAATCAACGATTTCATCTTCCGCATCAGCGGCGGGTCGGTGTTCTTCTGGCAAGGTGACGATCTGCAAAGCGTCAACACAGGGGGCGCACTCGGCCAGACGGCCAGCCGTCGCCGCCCGGCGGGGTGGTCTTCCGACGTGTTACAAGGCACAGTGCAAATCCAATACCGTAATGAAGATGGCGAACTGGTGACAATCGACGCTACCGCCGGGACACAAGTCCGCAAGCCGGGCGATGGACAACCAGAAACCCGCCCCATCGACAATTACCGACCGGCAGCGATTGCAGCGACAACGCCCTTCCGCGAGTCGCAACCACAAGCGCCACCTATGCCAGATGAGAACGAAACTAGCGACCTTGATGCAGATACCATCATTGATGACGATGATAATTGCCCGTTGATTTATAATCCAGCACAGGACGATACAGACGGCGATGGCATCGGTGATGTTTGCGATGAGCAACCCACAACGAATAATGATGTTGATAATGACAACATCATTGACGCTGACGATAATTGCCCGTTTACGTTCAATCCAGCACAGATAGACAGCATCGGCGATGGCATCGGCGATGCTTGCGCCATAAGCCCCATTGATGAGAACGATCAAGATGGTGATGGCGTTGAAGACGCAATCGACAATTGCCCGGATACACCAAACGACGATCAAGGGGATGCCGACCAAGATGGGATTGGCGATGCCTGCGATACGTTCTTCGATGCTGATAACGATAGATGGCGTGATAGCGATGATAACTGCCCCTTCACCCCTAACACTGACCAAGCCAATATAGATCGCGATCGGTTCGGTGATGTCTGCGACGATGACATTGAAGGTGATGGCATCCTTAACACCGATGATAATTGCATCTATGTGCCTAACCCCGGCCAAGCTGATGATAACAACAACGGCATTGGCAATGCTTGTGACACCGTCGTTGTTCCCTTTACGGATCTTGCAATTGTCGTCAACTCTATCGTAACGCCACAGCCTGACAACGAAACCTATATCGCCACGTTGGAAGCTGTTGTGAGCAATGTAGGCAATACCACCGTGAGCGGCATCACCATTTCCGGCACCCAAACATTACTACCCTGTGGTCAACCTCAACCGGAACTCAGCTTCTTCATCCAACCTGTAGCGTCTATCGCACCTGGTGAGAGCGCGGTCATTCCGTTGGTCACCGTCGATACGTTACAGTTCTTCTACTGCGAAGGCTCCGTCAATGTGACAATTGACAGCAGCACACCCATAGATGAAAACAGCGGTAACAACAACACACAAAACAGCTTCGTCATCCCCTATTGATGTAAACCAAACAAGCAACAAAAAAGGCCAGGAGTTTCTCTTCCTGGCCTTTTTTTAGTTTACGAATACGTTTTAACGTTCGATCTGTAGACCACGCGGCGTGATAACAAATTCGATACGCCCCAAAACATAATCAATGAGAATAGCGAGCAACGCCGCAGGCAACGCCCCCAAGAATACAAACGGGTAATTCACCATCGAAATACCACTTTGGATTGGGAAGCCCAAGCCACCCGCACCAATGAAGGCACCAAGTGTTGCTGTACCCACGTTAACGACCATACTCGTGCGTATACCAGCCATGATGATATTGCTGGCAATAGGCAATTCGATCTGCAACAAGATCTGCAACTTAGTCATCCCCATACCTTTAGCCGCGTCGATAATTGAGCTATCGACTGCCTCAAGCCCGACGATAGTATTCCGAACCACTGGTAATAGACCATAGAGGAACAACGCCACGATCGCAGGCCAGAACTCGCCTTCAATCAGCGGTGCCATAATCGCCACAATCGCCAATGTAGGGACAGTCTGCGCACTATTCACCACATTGTTGACCAAGGGCAAAAACTCACGGGTTTCTTCACGAGTGACAAAGATACCAAGCAACACACCCGTTGGTATTGTCGCTAAGGACGAGATAATCACCAGTTCCATGTGTTGACCGACAAAGTTAACCACACGCGAGCTAGATGACACACTGGTAAACTGCACATTGCTGGGGAATAGACCACCTAAGATAAAGTCCCAGAATGGCTCGTGACCGAAAATTGACCAGAACAATAGGAAAACCCCGGCTGCACGGATCAATGGCTGTAACAGTTTATCGTCACGGGTGCGGAAGTAGAACGCCAACACAATCTCGATAATGCCGAATAAGAATGCAAAAGCATAGAGTGGTAACGGCGTATCCGCCGCACGGATTTCAATAACTGTATCTGGTGAACCTTGTAACGTCGGCAACCAGAGGCTCATGTTGAGTGTCGCAATCGGGAAGAAGTCATTTAGACGATCTTCCACCCGCGAGATCACACGATCAGGGTTCGCCCCTTCACGGTAATCTACAAGCAAACGACTAAGTGGTTCAGTTACGAGGTCTTCGACACCTTCAGCATCGACATATTGATCAACCCAGCTATCGAGTTCGACGGTATCTGGCATCGCGACGACAATACGACTAAGCGTGATTAGCTCAATCCCACTGACATCTTTAAAATCATTGATACGACCAGAAAATGCCTCAAGATTAGCACGTTCTGAGAAGATAACGATACGTTCGTTTCCACCACGATCAATGATTTGTTCAATCTGGCGGATCGGCCCAAATTCGTCACGGAAAGCCGCATCACTCTCGGCATTGAGTGTAACGATCCCGGCATTTACTTCCGTAATCGTGGAAGACTCTACATCGGATAGCGACTCTGCGAATTCAGGCGCATCAATATCACTGTTCATCAGAAAGATAACGCGGTTAAGCTCTGTGCTATCGATGTTTTCAATGATCGCGACTTCATCAAGCGGTGCATAAAAGGTGCTAGTATCAGTATCTTCAAAGCGTTCTAGCGAACCAGAATAGAAGAAGCCACCACCTTCGATGTCAAGTAAAATTTTGTTTTCTGCTTGATCTTCTGTTTCAACGATCGTTGGGACGAGATCCGGCCAGATTTCAGTATCGTTCAGCGAGAACGAAACCGAGCTGAGCAGAAATAACAGTACACCGACAACAAACCAAACAATACCGGCAATTGGGAGAAAGAAACCTGTTTCTTGTTTATCCATTATCCGGCATCCGTCCCTTCTGTTGATGATGCTTGTGTCTCTTCTTGACGGGCATCATCTTCCAAAATGAGTGCTTGCATGTCGTCCAGGGTGATGCTACCGCGTAGTACGCCCTTCGACGTGACTACAGGTGTCGTGCGGAAGCCACGCGCAACCATCGCGCTCAAGGCATCGCGTGCAGTGGCATTCTCGCGCACGGAAATTTCAAACCAGGGGGCTTCGTTCATCGCGTCAATCAATGATGTGCTATGTGCCGTGTCTTCGCGATGGACCCAACCTTTGAGCACACCCGTATCTTCATCCACCACAAACGCCGAGCGCACATTGAGGCGCTTCATCTCTGCTTTGGCTTTATCAAGCGTATCGGAGAGGAATACACTCGGCGGGTTGGGTTCCATAATGTCACGAATACGGAGCAAGCCCAGACGCTTCAACTGACGATCCGCACCGACAAAGTCACGGACAAAGCGGTTACGCGGATACGCCAGAATTTGATCTGGAGTATCGAACTGTACCATTTGGCCTTCGCGCAAGAGAACGATACGATCGCCCATCTTAATCGCTTCGTCAATATCGTGCGTCACGAAGACGATGGTCTTACCAACTCTCTCTTGAATTTGCAGGAATTCGTTCTGCAAAATTTCTCTTGTAATCGGGTCAATCGCACCGAATGGCTCGTCCATGAGCATGATAGGCGGGTCTGCACCGAGCGCACGCGCCACACCGATACGCTGCTGCTGACCGCCAGACAACTGACGAGGGTACGAATCCCGATAAATATCAGGGTTCAGGCCGACAAGCTCCAAAAGCACATCAACACGCTTGCGGATGCGGTTCTCTTCCCATTTGAGCAAGCGCGGCACAACGGCGATATTCTCATATACCGTCATATGCGGAAACAGGCCGATCTGCTGAATAGCATAGCCGATCTTACGGCGGAGTTCCTCAACGGCTATATCACGATTATCTTGCCCATCAATTAGAATTTCGCCACCGGTAATGTCGATCAAACGGTTAATCATCCGCATTGATGTCGTCTTGCCACAACCTGATGGGCCGATGAGTACGGTAATCTCCCCGTCAGGGATCTGTAGATTCAGGTTATTAACAGCCCGAAACCCGTTAGGATATTCCTTGACAACATTGTTAAATTCAATCATAGGTTTCCGTTCCTCTTAATTCTCAACCTGGCGGATACCGGGTGAGGTCAATAGTCCTTCAATCAGTCGTAAGCTAGCATCCAAGAACAAGGCTAGGATAACCGCCGGGATTAAACCAAGCAAAATCGAGTCGATTGATGTGCTAGAGATCCCACGTAGGATGAACGCACCCAGGCCACCACCGCCAATAATCTGGGCAATTGTACCGATACCAACCAGGGCAACACCCGCATTACGCACACCAGCCATAATCACCGGCAATGCCAACGGCAGTTCAATGCTGAAGAAGATCTGCGTGGCTGTCATCCCCATGCCCTTACCCGAGTCGATAATGGCCGGATCAACATTGTTCAATCCAGCATAAGTATTACGCACCAACGGCAAGAGCGAATACAAGGTCAACGCGACCAGTGCCGGGGCGACACCAATACCAGAAATGCCCAAGTTCGTCACTTGTAGCACTTCGAGCAGATTTTGTCCGCTTTCTTCGATTTGGTCGAAGTTAATTTGCTGATTCATGTAAACATCAGCGGATTGCACGAGCAACACACCACTGAGAACGATGGCAACACCGAATGAAAGCGCAATGACGATATTCGCCACCCGTTTGAAGTCTTCCCTAATAATCGATAAGCGACGCAACACCCAGATCAAAAAGCCAAAGCCTGCAATCGCCAAGACGATATTGTTCTCGTTGTAGAATTGTAGTGTCAACTCATCAGACGTCCTACCCGCGCCGAAACGCTGCAAAACGATCTGATAGAGGAACGATACAGACAAGGCCACTAACAGAGTCAACGGCACGGAAGCGATCAACGCGCCGACAATAAACAGCGGCGAATGGAAACGCTCCGGTAAACGCGACCGGACAAACGATAAAATAACAACATAAGCCGCAGCGACAATCGCGCCGATGATGAGAACCTGTAAAATATCGAGGAAGAGCTGGTCGCCAAAGCTCGCCATCGGCGAGAGCAATAGACCAAACAAAGCCAAACTCGGGATTGTCTGGATGATGCCAACAGCATACAAAATAATCGGCGCAACCTGCTTACTACGCGCCGCCCACAGACCAAGCCCTACACCGACGAAAAAGCCCACGAGCAATGATACTGAAACAAACGTGATGTGTTCAATAATACGCTGACGCAGCAAATCACCACGATTATTTAGTTCGACCATGAACGAATATTCGCTCAAAGTGCCAGACGAAAACATAAATACAACAATGATTATTCCAGAATAGCCTAATAGCATACGGGAGAATTGCGATGCATCATTATTTCGCATGTCTTGCAACCCTGCGAAGAGCACCGTGTATCCCGCAAAAAGCCCTAAGACTAGCGCCGACGAGGGCAAAATACGCGGATTGTTGATGACCATATCTTCGGAGAGGAATTCTTCCACACTGAGCAAGATCGTTTCGCCCGCTTGCTCCGGCAGCAGAAGCCCTAAAATAATTATCAAGTTGCCGACAAGCGCAAGTTGCCAACCACGGCTTGCTTCATCACGACGATAAGCCAAGCCCACCGGCACAAATGAGAGCAAGAATAGGATCAAGTAACTAGAGTTACCTTGAAATTCTAAGAGATTGAACCCAACACCACCAGCCAATGGATTTGGGCGTAATTCAATGACTGGTAGAAATAAATATGCGAGTATTGCTAAACCGCCACCGAGGATTGCTATTCTGTTTAAAATGGCTCACATCCTTTACATTGACAAACGCCCCACTCTTAAGAGAAGCAGGGCGTTTAGGATTACAAAGTTTTAGTCGATGAAACCATTGTCACGCAGGAAGTTTTCTGCCACAACGCGCGCGTCTTCACCACCAACTTCGACCTCACCGTTGAGCGATTGGATGGTCGGGTTATCCAGAATAGCAAAGATGGGGTTCAGGATGGTTGCAATTTCCGGGTTTGCACGGATAACTTCACCACGGAACACAGGGGCAACAGCATAGATCGGCTGCGCATTCTGGGCATCGTCGAGAACGGTGAAGTCATAGGCCAGCAGCGCACCGTCGGTGCTGTACACAACAGCGATGTCTGCTTGGTCTTCGTTCAGCAACTGCGAAGTCTGCGCTGGGGTACCACCAGCGATAACGGTTTGCAGTTCTTCCGGAATGGCGAAATCATAGGTGTTTTCATAAGCTGCGAGGCCGTCGGGGCGCTGCGCGAACTCATCCATGGTCGCCAATTGCAGGTCGTTACCAGCGTTGATGTAATCTGCCAAATCCTGGGCAGTCACCAAGCCAGCTTCTTCAGCCAGGCTCGTGCGCACAGCAAAGGCGTAGATGTTGTTCATCGGTGCCGGTTGCAGCCACACATTGTCGAAGATCGCAGCGTCGAGGGAGCTAACGATCGCATAGGTGGCGTAAGCGTCTGTGGTGAATTCCAGCAGACCATCTTGGTCAACATATTCCACTTCGCGGAAGTAGTTGGTGATGGCGGTGCCGATGTATTCAGCATAAACGTCGATTTCACCCGCGAGCAGTGCTTCACGGTTAACCGCGGTACCACCGAGATTGGTTTGGTCTTCTACACTGTAGCCATTCGCTTCGAGTGCTACGAGCATGATCTGACCGACAACGAGCTGTTCGGTAAACTGCTTGGAGCCAACGCTGATGGTGTCATTTTGCGCGGAGACCACACCAAGCGAAATTACCGTCATGGCTAAAACCATGAACAAACTAAATGCTTTCTTCACAATATCCTCCTTGGATAAGTTTTTGATTTTAGGCAAGCAGAATGATCGCCATTATATGCGACAAACCATCTCACCTTGTGAAACGATAGTGTTAAGGGCTATCAACCCACGACACACAGACTAGCTAAGGATTGGTCTATCTATGCAGTGTCTTCAATTACAGATACAGAGGCGAGCTTTGCACGGCAGGCAGGTTTACTTTGACTGCACAGACGTTTTAACCACAAGCTCCACAACGAACCTAACACAAGTTTTTTAAATATGCAAACCTTACATATTGCATTTTACACAACATTAATCTTTCCTTACGGTTAAATTATAATTTCAAGGATTTTTTTGGACGTATGTATACCCTTTACCACGTACATTACGAATTGCTTCACCTTTAGGCAAAAGTTGTCGAATCCGATGAACGGCTGCCTCTAAAGCCCGTTTAGAGCCGCTACCATCGTCCCATACTTCAGTTTGTAGCGTCTCGAACCGACATACTGTATTCGGATGCTTGAGAAAATAGGTTAAGAGTCTGCTATCTAAGGGCGAGAGGTTATTGAGAATGGGGTGTTCTGCAGAGGATATTGGTTTTTCATCAGGGAGTTGTTGCAAGAAACGCACAAGAATGAGTCCAAATGGCCTGTATCCGCCCTGTTTAATATCCAAGACAGTTAGACCCATCGTTGCCAAGCGCGAAAGCGTAACCTCTAAGCCGACGAGTTCTTCAGGTCGCCTGGCATTGATGAGCCTCAACAGGGCTTTTTGCTCTTCCGGCTTCAAATACCGCCACAATCGATTCATCACATCATCAATATGCGGCCACCCTAACAGGCGTTGGACAAACTGCTCGCGCAAGGTCTCTGTCGCGTGCTTATCCGCGATGATTTCTGTCATCTCCGGGTATTCTTGCCGCATGTTGAAATAGAGTTCGCCTGCGGAAAGTAACAGATAAGGCATTCTGCCAGCCACATTGATAAGAAAATTCAATTCTTTTTCCGTCAACGTCGCGTTGACCTCAGCCAAAGGGGTTGTTAAAAGTTCGCGCGCACTCTGGTCATTCATCGTGCTGAGTGCTTCTGGCCGTAAAATGCCGAGTAACGGTGATGTTCGCCCTAAGTCTGGGCGTAATTGTGAAATAGGCGACTCTGTGGTGATAATAAGCACGGACAAATCCGAGAGGACGCGCAATAAACGATCATCCTCATCATCAACGACGGCCAAAGCCGCGTCAAAGTCATCCATAAGAAACACCACCCGCACATGATCATCACGCAGATCATCTAGCGCCATACGCAACATCTCAATCATCTTCTCGCGGGGGGCAGGCTCATCACCAATATTGTACTGCGCTGGGTGGTCGTGCTGACGCAAAACATCACGTAGGTTTTCCGCTAATGTGCGAATCACCCCATAGCCTACTTGATACTGATGAAAGGAAATATACACAAAGAGCAATCTTGATTTACCACCTGGACGATAATCGGGCGCGACATAATCCTCATAATCATGAAGCGCACCATCCGGTGCCATCAGATACTTTAACAGCGTGGTTTTACCGACTGTACGCAAACCATAAATAGCGTAGCTATCAGGATTGCGTGCCGTAATCACGCGGATAATGTTTATAATCTCTGTTTCCCGACCATGAAAGTTCTCCGGGGAAAAAGTCAGCAACATCGGCGTATAAGGGTTTTGTATGCTAATCATATTTGCTCTCGCAGCTCTTTTGAAATTAATGGATGAGTAAGCTGTTTTAGCCATAATTCTAACAGCGGAATAGTAATACGATAGGTGTTTTGTGCTGGGCCGAACATACCTTCTACCGCACCACGTCGGATCAACTCATTGATGCTATACGCGATCTTCTTGGTATCCGTCTGACCCCAGACATTGTGCATAGTTTGGTTAATCATCTCGCGGCTTACAGCAGTCTCGTGCGATGCACGGGAGTAAGCGATACTTTTGAGGACATCCGTCATAAAGACATCTGCCCCACCATAATAATGTGAGAAAAAGTGATCGCCCTTAGTCAGCATATAATTTAGCGCGACCTTTAACTCATCTTGGGTAATTTTGCCATGTGGATTTTGCTCCTTGTAATTGAGCAGTTCCATGCACAAACCTTGTATAAAGTATGGGTGACCAGCGGTTAAAGACAAAATACGATCAACAAGGCCATCTTCTAATAAGTAATGCCGCGATAACGGCTCACGGATCAAACGCCGTGCTGCTGTTTGGTCAAGGGAGCGCAAATCCGCCGGGATACCATGCTGTAAAAAGTTCCAACTGCTCAAGCCATTGCGGTATATATGCTTATGCACACAGATGATTAGCGGCACTTGTTGATGCTCAGCAAGCCATTGCATCCCACCGAAAAACGTGGAGTCAATGCGCTTTCTATCAAACGCATCTTCTACCCGAGTAAATTCATCAATGAGAAAAAGTAGGCGCAAACCATGTAAGGAGCGTTCAATACGGCGGATCCAATCACCAAAGCGGACAAACGGATCATCCTGAAACGTAGGAGCATTATCACGCAATTGTCGCCATTCGCTGAGCGTTATATGCTTTTTGACGACGCGCAAAGTCGCATTGACCAACCCTGTTAAAAAGCGTTCTGTATCAAAATTAGCAACCGAAAGGGTGTCGAAAATCACCGGCAACCATACCCCATCCTCTTTAAGTTCGTTTTCTGCAAGGTAATGCAGAAGCGAGGTTTTGCCGATGCGCTTTTCC
>DAOTTT010000436.1:0-11357 GCA_034437635.1 Anaerolineae bacterium
GCTTGATCTACCTGCCATTTAATTACCTAATTCCCATTATTCCGTTGTCGTTGATGTTTGATGGGCTTGTCTCGTGCTTGCGCACCTATTCTGTAGAAGAAATGCAAGCCCTGGTCGATAGCATCGACACACCCGACGATTACACCTGGCACATCGGCAGAAACACCGGCGGCGGCAGCCCATTACCCGTTTTGTACCTTATCGGTGTGCCGCATAATGTTTGATGCGGGACAATTGACACTCTACATCGGCGCGGCGGCGTTGTTGGTCATCACGCCTGGGCCGGATCTACTCTATGTGTTGACGATGAGCATCGGGCGCGGCACCCGTGCCGGGGTATTATCGGCGGCGGGTGTCTCGATGGGTGTGCTTATCCACACACTCGCGGTCACGTTTGGGCTGGCGGTTTTGCTGCAAACATCCACCATCGCCTACACCTTAATTAAATATCTAGGGGGCTTATATTTGATCTATCTTGGCGTGCAAACGTTGCGCCATCCACTTGACCTATCGCTAAATCAAGCGGGTGCGCTCACAGCGTGTAAGCGCGAATACTTTGTGCGCGGGATGATGAGCAACGTTTTAAACCCTAAAGTGGCGCTGTTTTTCCTCACATTCTTGCCGCAGTTCGTCACGGCGGAGGGCGGCAGCGCCACCATGCAAATGCTCGCCTTGGGGATTATCTACGCGCTGTTAGCCATCAGCATCAAATCCAGCGTGGCGATGATGTCCGGCAGCGTCAGCGGATGGCTGCGCAACGCCCCCGGCAAAGCGAATAAGCTACGCTATGGCATGGCCGCCATTTTTATTCTGCTTGGGGGGCGGTTGCTTTTACCAGAAGGTTAATGCTTTTATTGGGAGGTAATTGATGATCGGGTTATTGTTGGTTAGTGGTGTGGCGTGGGTGTTGATCTTATGGGCGTGGCGGTTACAAGGCGCGGAAGACCATCGCCGCAAAACGTCACAAACCTATATCATGCTCGCAGGGAAAAATTATGTTTTCATCGGTATTTTGCTTTTTGTCCCAGCGTTGATCGCGCCGATATGGGCGGTGGTCGCCGTACTGGAAGATGTTCCGTCAATATCGGAGGTCGTCGCCACTATCATCGCGTTGAGCTTACTTGCTGGCGCTCTCATTTTGTTGTTCGTCGTCGTCCACGTAACGCCTTGGCTCGTGGCAATTAAAGCCGTGAAGATTGATCCAAACGGATTACAAGTATACAATCGGCTCAACAAAACCACCTTGTTCGCGCTCAATTGGCGCGAAACGTTTTTGCTCGACATAGCCGGGTATCACACCAGCTATGTCAACAGTAAAAGCGGGACGGTATACGTTGCCCATTCACTGTATACGTTCACCGCTCAGGGCGATAGACATCGGATCATGATACACAAAAAAGGCCATAGCGGGCACACGCTACCCAAGCTGCCGCGCTTCACACGCGCAACACTCATCCACTATACCGAAGATGAAAACATCTTCCGCGAGTTGGTCGAACAATACAACACGGCCTAAAGTGGCAACAAGACGTTAAACGTACTCCCATGCCCGACTTTGCTATCCACCCAAATCTTACCGCCATGCTGCCCGACGATCGACTTGACGATGCTCAAGCCCAGGCCGGTGCCTTCCGTCTTCATGTGGTCATCACGGTTCACTCGATAGAACTTATCAAACAGATGGGGCAAATCCGCCTCCGGTATGCCTAACCCGCTATCCCGCACCTGGATGACGACGCTATCCGTCTGCACATAAGCGGCCAGTTCCACACTGCCGGAGTCCGGCGTGTATTTAATGGCGTTGGAGATCAAATTCTGGAAGACTTGTTCCATGCGTTCTGGGTCAATGTAAACGACAAGATCGCGCTCCGGCGGGGTGAAGTGCAGCGAGATGCTTTTACGCTGTGCGGCTAAATTAAACACGAACAAGTTATCTTCAAGGAAAGGCCGCAAATCCACCGGCTTGAGCTTGAGCGCCAACCCGGTTTCGATCTTGGCGAGGTCGAGGATGCCCTCAATCAAACCGTGCATCTGCTTGACACTCATCTCCAGAATATCGAGATACTCCACGCCTTCGTTATCGTCCAAGCGGCCATGCTTACGCAGCAAATGCACCGCCGTTTTGACGTTATTCAGCGGGTTTTTGAGGTCGTGTGATGTCATGTGCATCACATCGTCTTTGATCTCACTCAGCTTTTGATAATACCGTCGATCATGTTCGCGCAGGCTTTCGATCTCGCGTTTTTGGTTTTGGATGGTCAAGTGGGTATGCACCCGCGCCATGACTTCCTTAGCGCGGAAGGGCTTGGTGATAAAATCCACCGCGCCGACTTCAAAGCCACGTATGATATAGACCGTATTTGCCAACGCCGTCACGAAGATCACCGGAATATCGGCTGTTTCCGGGTCTTGCTTCAGCCTCTCGCAGACTTCAAAACCATCTAATCCACCAGGCATCATCACATCCAGCAGGATTAAATCCGGCTTATTGTTCGCCACCTTTTGCAGCGCGGATGCACCATCTTGGGCGATGCTGATCTCATAACCTTCTCGGTTGAGAATGCGGATCAAGACTTCGACATTATCGAGCACGTCATCGACGATTAAAATATTTCCACGCATAGCCATTCTTCCCCGGCGAGCCGTTGATTTATTCTGACGGGCACCCTACGCACGGAACCTTTTGCAGTTTGCCTGCATCTATTTAAGTGTAGAAAAAACAAAAGGAGTTCTCATGCGTTATTTACGACAATTTGTAATTGGCTTTACCCTGCTTACGGTTATGATGACCAGTTTGCTAGCCATTGCAATGCTCAACCAAACGAAAGCGCAAAGCCCAACAGCACTCTATCATCTGTATTATCTCGCCGCTGATGATAACGGTATCCTACAGATATGGCAACAAGATAATGACGTTAAAACCCAGTTTACTAATGCATCAGCGCACGTCACCCAATTTGACATCGTTGATCGCACGGTTGTTTATGTCAGCGATGCGACCTTATGGCACGATGATATGGACGACAACGCCGCCGCTAACGCATTAGCAACGCTTAACATACTAGAATATAACAATTTTGCCCATGCTTTCCCAACGATCAGTACGGATAAGACGCAAGTCACCTATGCAGATGGTGGTTTAGACCTGTTAGCAGATAGCACATCGCGCCAACTGCTAGCGGACGTGCCATTAACGCCTAATGGCTCCCGTGCGGCAGAACAAGTACGCGCTTATGGCGAGTCAACATTTATCAATGAAGAGGTCCTGCTACTGCATGTCGGCATTTGAGAGACCCGCCATGTTGCAATTCTCGCCGGATGGCACGGCTCTCGTCGGCCAGCAAATCACAACAGGGTCACAAACCATCCCTAATTACAACATGTTTATGGGGGCGCTCATCCAATATGACATTGCCACGCAAACGCTCACGACACTAACCAAAGTTCCCGTCGCTGAGGTGACTATACGTTAAAGCGGAATAGGATAACATCGCCGTCCTTCACGATGTATTCCTGGCCTTCAACGCGCATTAACCCGGCAGATTTAATCGCGCTACGGCTACCCATCTCTACAAACGAGCCGTAATCGACCACTTCCGCCTTGATAAACCCGCGTTCAAAATCCGTATGGATTACGCCTGCCGCTTGTGGTGCAGTGTAGCCCTCGTGGATCGTCCAAGCACGGACTTCTTCATCGTTAAAGCTAAAGTAGCTTATCAAGCCCAGGCTCACATAACATTTGCGGATTACCTGCTCTAAACCGGAGGCTTGGATGCCGTAGAGCATTTGATATTCGGCGCGTTCTTCGTCATCCAAGCCGATCATCTCTTGCTCAAGTTGCGCACACAACACGACCATCTCCGCGCCCTGTGCTGCGACAACCGCCCGCGCCGCCTCAACATAGGCATTGCCATCGTTCAAGCTATCCTCATCGACATTCGCCGCGTAGATCGCTGGCTTGGCCGTTAAAAATTGCATATCACGGTTAAGCTCGTTAAAAGCGTCCGTCTCGCATTGTGGGAATTGCCAGAGCGGTTGCCCGGTGCCGATAAAGTCCGAGACCGTCTGCGCCATCGCCAGCACAGGCTTTAGGTCGGCATCACCCTTCACTTGACGCTCTAGCTTTTCGATTTTGCGCTCAAGTTGTTGTAAATCGGCCAGGGCAAGCTCGGTATTAATCACGCTGATGTCGTCTGTGGGATCGGGCTTGGCGTTGACGTGTACGACGTTTGGATCGTCAAAGCAGCGCACCACATGCAAGATCGCATCCACGTTGCGGATGTTGCCCAAAAACTGATTACCCAGCCCTTCGCCCTGGCTCGCCCCTTTGACCAACCCGGCCACATCGACAAATTCGATGGTGGCATGAATGGCGTTCGGCACGTCGATCACCTTGGCGAGTTTATCAACACGATCATCAGGCACCGTTACAATAGCCTGGTTCGGCTTGATGGTGCAAAAAGGATAATTAGCCGCCTCCGCATTTTGTGCTTGGGTTAAGGCGTTAAACAGGGTGCTTTTGCCTACGTTCGGCAATCCTACAATCCCAACTTGTAAGCTCATCGTGTACTTGCTCCTAGAATAACCATTCCGGGTTATCAAACCCGCCATACTCTTGTATCGCGCCGTAAATCTGCATTACGAGGTCGGTGCTGTAGACGCGCAAACTACAAATACCATTGGGCAGACGATTACGGCGCGTCGTACTACCTTTTTTCACAATTGTCTTACGCAGACAAGATGATGGCAAGCCCAATATCTGCGGCCAGAATTGCTCAACATGCACAATCTGGCTTTCATCATGACAGTGGATGTGTAAAGCAACATCTTCATCCGATACATGCAGTTCTTCACGCAGAAAGCGCATAAACAATTGCATCATCACCACATCAGAGTTGACGAAATTAATATTGTTGCGGTTTTTGGCACCTTCAGCCCAATACAACATACACCCCATCAGATGTAAGCGGCTTCCCTTTTGTGCGACAAGCCGTCCAATATGTTGCGCTTCTTGGCGTTTTTGCAACCACTTATCACGGTTAGCTGTTGCACCTTTTGCTTGTGCACCAGTGTGCACCTTATGCGATTGCAAAGCCGCTTGTTGAGCGGCTGTCAATTCCACATCACGCACCCATTTACTCACAGACCCAACGGATACCGCTAGTTCTGCGGCAATTTGTTTAATGCCCCACCCTTGTTGGCGTAGTTCTCGGGCTAAAGTCCGCTCTTTTGTTTTCGGCTTCACCATGTAAAACAAACCTATAGTTGCATAATTTTATAACTGAATTTTACATGTTTATCACTATGAATCAAAAAACTCCCTTGCGAGGAGTTTGCTTTGGTGGTGATACCTGGACTTGAACCAGGAACCTTTGCATTATGAGTGCAACGCTCTGACCGGTTGAGCTATATCACCAAATAAAAAAGTCGCGGGGGGCGGATTCGAACCACCGACCTTCAGGTTATGAGCCTGACGAGCTGCCACTGCTCTACCCCGCTCTGTGTTGAGAATAGTATCACCGACCATAGGGGTTGTCAACACCAATTTTAAAAAGTCGAGGGAGACGATGCTCCCTCGCTCAAAATGTGGTTAAGCATCATCTGCTTCTATCGCTTCATGCGTCATTTGCTCGACGGCGCTCAAGGCTGCGCCCTGGCTATGCTGGATGCGTGCAAATCGCTTCTGGAATTGCATCATGGCGAAGTTCGTAAAATCATCAATCTTTAAACCAAAAGGCACAGGATCATAAGACGCGAAGGACTCCGCGACGACACCGACCGCTGGCATCAACAAGGTATTCATATGACTTTCCGCGACTTCCCAAAGGTCTGGATTTTCCGACACCAAGCGCGAGATCAAGTAAATGCCATAGGCGATATGCCGCGACTCATCCTGCTTGAGGCGGTCAATGCCTTCGGTCGTCCCCGGCATGAGGTTGTTATCACGCAGGACACGGTAAGCGGAGTAATAGCCTGTTTCCGCAAGAACGCCCTCTACGATCATGTTATATGTCACAGAAGCGATGAGCTGGGCTTCTGGGCTGCTATCAGTGCGCAGACGATCCAGCGCAGCGGGGAGCGCCTCATAGAACACAGCCCGATAATTTTCGCCGTGATAATGGCTGAGGTCGCCCGGTTCGCCGGTGACCTCTGTAATAACCCGGTTGAAGAAATCCGTATGCTTGGCCTCTTCCCATAAGAAAGTCGTCAAGAACATCTCTTCTTCGATGCGCCCTTCGTTGGCGATGGTCATAATCAGCGGCAGCAGATCCAGCGTGACGGCTTCTTCACCAGCTTGAAACTGCGACAAAAGCCGCAGTAAAATATCCCGCTCATCGTCGTTGAGACCGACCCAATCTTTTTTATCCTGTGTGAGGTCAAGGTCGCTGGGGTTCCAGATGCCAAACTTTTTCGCTTTTTCAAATAATTTCATCGGCGGGCTATCACGGCGCAAACCGCGTGTTACCGTTGTAAATTCTGTATGTGATACCATCTTTAAACATCTCCAATAATTACATTCACACTTATTATAGCCGAGTTTTCCCTCTTTGCCTAAGCCGAACAGATGTACTATCATAACCGCATATCCATTCATCAAGAGAGTGCTAATTATGCGTACCATCACCCAAAGCCATGCCCGCCAACTCGCTATTACCAAGCAGCATCTAAGCGGCGAAACACCGCCCCCCATGCTGGATGTCATCCGCGATTTGGGCTGCCTACAACTTGACCCCATCAGCGCCGTTAGCCGTAGCCATGAGATCGTCCTATGGAGCCGTTTGGGGCATTATGATCTGACGGAATTGGACAAACTGCGGTTTGAAGATGTCGCCCTCTTTGAGTATTGGGCGCACGCTGCATCAATGGTATTGACAGAAGACTATCCGCTGTATAAGCCCTATATCCAGGCACACGGCACCGAGGACAGCGCATGGTCAATGCAGTTGCGGGAGTGGGTAGAAGCACGTGAAGGCTTACGTCAGCACATTTTAGGCCGCCTGCGCGATGAGGAGCCGCTGCCCTCCCGTGCATTTGATAGCCAGGGGCCGCGTGGGGTCGGCAGTGTCGGGTGGACATCGGGCCGCGACATCACCCACATGATGGATTATCTGTGGAATAGCGGCCAAGTGATGGTCGCCCGCCGTGAAGGAACACAGCGCATATGGGGACTCACAGAAGACATTCTGCCAGAATGGACACCACAAGACGACCTCACCCGCGAGGAGATTACGCGCATCGCGGCGCAACGTGCCATCAAAGCGTTAGGTGTCGCCACCCTGCCGCAAATCCGCCGCCACTTTACACGCAAACGCTACCCCGGCCTGAATACCATCATCAAGCAATTGGTCAAAAATGAGATCATTACCCCGGTCACATGGGCAGATGCCCCACCCTGGAAAGGCGACACCTATATCCATAGCGACGACTTACCCGTGCTAGAGGCCATCGAGGACGGTGCGTTCATCCCGCAGACAACCTTACTCTCGCCATTTGATAACCTCATCTGTGACCGCCAACGCACAGAGCAACTATGGGATTTTTTCTATCGCATTGAAATTTACGTGCCCAAGGCCAAGCGGCAATATGGGTATTACGTGTTGCCCATCCTACATGGTGAAAAGCTCATCGGGCGGATTGACCCCAAATACGACCGCCAAACCAACACATTGCACATCTACAATATCTACACAGAACCTGACGCACCGACTGATGCCCCTATCGAAGCCACTATTCAACGATTGGCAGATTGGCTTGGTGCGGAACAGGTTGTACTTTAAATGAGATCGTCATCGTCGTGCCTTGGCCGAGGGTACTATCCACATGAATTTCGCCCTGGTGGATGTCTAAAATTGTCTTGACGATAGACAAACCCACCCCCGTGCCAGAACGCCCCGTTGCGATACGCGCATTATCAACACGATAAAAGCGATCAAATATGCGGTTTTGTTCTTCCTCTGGGATGCCAATACCATCATCTTGAACTTTAACATAGATCATGTCATCTTCACGGCGCAATATCACCCTAGCGGATCCCCCCGCATGATTATAGGAAATCGCATTATCGACCAAATTGGTGAATAAGCGCATGAGTTGTGTCGTGTTGCCGCTTATTATCATCCGGTCGTCTGTCGAAACATCCAAAGTGAGTGATACATCATTCATATCAGCATAGGCTTGACTGCCATCAACCACGCCACGCAATAAATCGACCAAATCAACAAAGGTCAACGGTAACATTTGCTTTGAACGCTGCGACTCAAGTTCTAATAAAGCATCAAATTCCTCAGCCATGTGCTGCAAACGTTCCGTCTGCATTTCCATGCTTTGCAAAAGCATCTCAATATCGAGATCACGCTCTAAACGGCGACGAATAAGATACGTGTTAGACTTCAGCACAGTGATCGGTGTGCGCAGATCGTGGCCGATGTCCTGGGCTAATTGCCGATAGATAGCCTGTCGTTCTTGCTGTAAGCGGAGTTCAGTGTTGCGGCGTTGGGTGACATCAAGCATATAGACATGATAGCTCACCAGCAAAGAAACGGTGACAAACGTCAACGTGAGCATGATAACGCGAAATGGCAAATCTTTGAACGCGACCTCCGGCAAGTTCCCGGTGATTTCGATCACGTAGAGCGCCACGACATAGAGTAAGACGGCGCTGGTAAAAATGATGGCTTGCTGCCAACCAAGCAGAAAAACTATCAATATCAGAACAATATTGATAAACAGCATCCCTGATGAATAGAGACCATTCGACAAATAAATGGTGAAAAACAACAAAGGCGTTGCAGCCAATAACAACAGATAAGAAGCCGTTTTGACACGTCCTTTGGTGAGCAAACCAATATTGATCAATTGGATTAGAAATGTGGCGATCAATATCATAGTCGTTAAAGTAGATGATTTATCTGACCTCAGAAATGCTTGTAGCACCAACACACCCAAGCAACAGGTCGCTAACCCCGTGATAACAACCATGACATTGAATTGGTAATGCTCACGCGGGGATAAATGACTTTCCCCACTAAACAGCACGTTGAACAATTTAGAAAACATTATCACAAATCCAATTCAACATTTTTATGATTATAAGACCTAATATACATGAATACCCTTGTGATGGCGCTATTCATGCCCTCATTTTTGCGCTAAAATAGACGAACTACCGTTCTATCCACCCTGGAGAGATAGCGATGCCGCAGTTTGAACTTGAGTCCGATTTTAAACCCACAGGCGATCAACCGAAAGCGATTGAACAGCTTGTTGAAGGGTATCTGAAGGGCGAAAAAGACCAGACCTTATTAGGCGCAACCGGCACCGGCAAGACCTTTGTCGTGTCGCAAGTCGTGCAACAACTCCAGGTGCCGACGTTGGTCTTGGCGCACAATAAAACGCTCGCTGCCCAGCTTTACAGCGAGTTTAAGCAATTCTTCCCGCGTAATGCCGTCGAATATTTCGTCAGTTACTACGATTATTATCAGCCGGAAGCCTACGTGCCGCGCTTCGACCTGCACATTGACAAGCAAACGCAGATCAACGAAGCAATCGACCGTTTGCGCTTGGCCGCTTCCGCGTCCTTGCTCTCGCGCCGGGATGTGCTCATCGTCGCGTCGGTCTCTTGCATTTACGGCATCGGGGACCCGCAAGCCTGGGCCAAGTCCAGTGTGGATCTCACCGTTGGCAGTGACAATTTACGCCGCGATATGATCTTACGCAAGCTGGTGCAGATTCAATATAATCGTAATGATATGGACTTCCGCCGGGGCACGTTCCGCGTGCGTGGGGATACGTTAGAAATCTTCCCCGGTTATACGGAAACAGCCTTCCGTGTGGCGATGTTCGGCGATGAGATCGAACGCATCTCAGAGTTCGACCCGCTCACAGGCGAAATTCTCGGCTCGTTTGATGCGATCACGATCTTCCCGGCCAAGCAGTTTATCTCCGACGACGATAAGCTGCGCCAAGCCCTGACCGACATCGAAAAAGAACTCGAAGACCAGATCAAATATTTTAAGGACAACGATAAGCTCGTAGAAGCCCAACGCATCGAGCAACGCACCCGCTACGACTTGGAGATGATCCGCGAAGTGGGGTATTGCTCCGGCATTGAGAATTACTCGCGCCATCTGGATCAACGCCCGGCGGGGAGCGCACCGCACACCCTCATTGATTACTTCCCGGACGATTTTATGCTAGTCATCGACGAAAGCCACATGACCATTCCACAGGTGCGCGGCATGTATAACGGCGACCGTCAGCGCAAATCGACGTTAGTCGATTACGGCTTCCGCTTGCCCTCCGCGCTGGACAACCGCCCGTTGCAATTTACGGAATTCCGCGAGCGCCTGAACCAGAGCATTTACACCACTGCCACGCCCCGCCCCTATGAATACGAGGTGAGCCAGCGCGTCGTCCAGCAGATTATCCGCCCGACAGGGATCTTAGACCCCGTCTGCGAAGTGCGCCCGGTAGAAGGACAAATTGACGATCTCTTGCAGGAAGTGGCCGCCCGTGTGAAGAACAAACAACGGGCGATCATCACCACGCTGACGCAACGCATGGCGGAAGAACTCGCCGGATACCTCAACGAAATGGGCATCAAAGCGCAGTATCTACACGCGGAGATTGACACCATCGAGCGTGTGGAAATTCTGCGCGATCTGCGTTTGGGCGTTTATGATGTCGTCGTCGGCATCAACCTCTTGCGTGAGGGCATCGACCTACCGGAAGTGTCGCTAGTCGCCATCCTCGATGCAGATAAAGAAGGCTTCTTGCGCAGCGAGAGCGCCCTCATCCAGATCATCGGGCGGGCGGCGCGACACGTTGAAGGGCGTGTGCTGCTCTATGCGGATCGAATGACTAAAGCGATGCGTGCCGCCCTAGACGAAACCGAGCGCCGCCGCAGCATCCAAGCGGCGCACAATGCCAAACACGGCATCGAGCCGCAGTCTATCGTTAAATCTGTGCGCGACCTAACCGACCGCGTGAAGTCAATGGTGGCCGAAAAGGACGATGCAATTGATGAGGACATCGACATCGCAAAAATGCCGGTTAAAGACCTGCACACCATGATTAAAGAACTCGAAAAAGAGATGAAATCCGCCGCCCAAGCCCTGGAATTCGAGAAGGCCGCCGCCCTGCGCGATCAACTCTTTGAGTTACGCGGCACCCTCGCGGAGAAGCAAGGCGATGATGTTTCGCTCGTACTGGATTAGGTCTTCATGGGGCGTATTGCGGTACGCCCCACAATCTCGCCAGCTTAAAACTATCTTCTAAGGCCAGCCTAACCCAATGCGCCCGCGCTCAATATCCACGTTGAGCACCACCACATCCACCAGATCGCCCACACCCAGCGT
>DAOTTT010000437.1:0-8384 GCA_034437635.1 Anaerolineae bacterium
TCCGCCCGATCCACCATTAATTTCACGCATCTGGCAGCGATTAACCCGATTCAGCGCCATTCGACCACCCGATGCAGCTAAGTTAGCCACCTAATTGGCGAGGGTATTGATAATGAATGCGCTATCATAAAATGGGTGTCGCATGATTACAGTTCATACATTAGGACGTTTGCTCATCAAACAAGATGACACGCCGATAACAGGCTTTGTCTCACAAAAGACCGTTGCGCTATTTGTCTACTTGGTCGCGCATCCCGGCATTCATCAGCGGGATGTACTGGCTGAGTTGTTTTGGAGTGAGACCAGCGGCAAACAGGCGCTTAAAAATCTGCGTACTGTGCTATCCAACTTACAGAAGAACTTAGAGGGGTATCTGGATGTCACACGGCAAACGCTGGCAATCATCAATAAAGAGAATATTTGGTTCGACATAAACGCCTTCGACCAAAATCTTGATGAAATCGAAGAACGTAGTCAGTATCCATTCTCGCCACGCCAAAAGATTGACCTCTTGGCCGACGCTATTAATTTATATCAAGGGGAGTTTCTAGTCGGGCTAAAGGCAGAAAATGCGCCGGAACTCGATACCTGGATCATGTTAGAGCGCGAACGTTTACACAGCCGTGTCGTCAAGGCGCTGTTTGCGATAACGGAAGTCGCCCTGGAAAATGGCTATTATGCGCAGGGCATCACACATGGCCGCCGCCTGCTTACGCTAGAACCCTGGTGGGAAGAAGCACAGCAGAATATGATGCGTCTGCTTGCGTACAATGGCAACCGCAATGCAGCTTTACAACAATACAGCACCTTTGTCCATATTCTTAAAGATGAGCTTGATGTCGAGCCGGAAGACAGTACACAACAACTCTATAAGGAGATCAAAACCAAGCGGTTTAAAACAACGCCACGCCAACGCCCTAACAACTTGCAACGCGCAGAAGCACCTTACGTAGAAGATACGTCCACTGTAGATACCATCATGGCATTGCTCAACCAGCCTGGTTGTCGCTTATTGACATTACTTGGGCCTGGTGGCATTGGCAAAACGCACCTTTCACAGCATATTGCCCACAAACGTCTTGAAGACCATACCGACGGGGTATTCTTTGTGCCGCTGGCATCATTAACGACCCCCAACTTCGTCGCACAGGCCATTCTAACGGCTATCGGCATCACTCAGCACGACACCAAGCGACCAGCACGCGACATTTTGATCGAAAAACTCGCGGATCAACATTTGCTGTTGGTGTTAGATAATTTTGAGCATATCCTTGACGCGACAGAACTCATTAATGATGTACTCAACCATACTGCTTTTGTGCAAATCATCGTTACATCGCGTGAGCAATTAAACATTGCCCATGAGCAAATTTTGCCTGTAAGCGGATTGCCAGAAGCCGTTGCGATGACGCTCTTTAACACGATGGCACAAAAGCAAACGGCGCAATTTGATGATGCACAACATCATGATGCCGTGCGGCAAATTTGCCGTCTTGTGGATGGCTTACCCCTGGGTGTGATTATCGCTGCGGGGTGGGTGAGTGTCCTTAGTCCAGAGGACATCGCCGCCCGAATTACAGACGGGCTGGGCTTCCTCACTGCGCAGAACCGGGACTTGCCGGAGCGCCACCAAGGGATCATCGCCTTGCTGAACTCGACTTGGCAAGCGTTAAATGAGGAACAGCGCCAAGCAATGATGCGAATCAGCGTTTTCCCTGGCGATTTCTCCGCAGAGGCCGCGCTCTATGTTGGGCAAACCCACATGACAGTATTACGCCAACTTGTCACTAAATCACTTTTACAGACCAACGGCCAAGGACGCTACATTCTGCATGAGCTTTTGCGGCGGTATGTGCAGGAAAAAGCCGATGAGATCCATTTGTTGGATGACGCACGTCAAGCGCATTATGCTTACTATTACACCTGGGCAGATCGCTTATATCACAGCGGGTCACGCACACATCAGCAGATCGCTGCGATAGACCTTGAATATCATAACCTATGGCACTTTGACTGGTTGCCCGCACCAGATCAACGCACATATATTTTGCACTTAGCTCGCATATTGACTAATTATTGGCTCGCACGCGGTGATTATTTACAAGAGTCTATCGCGCTCATTGAGCAAGGGCTTTTAGGGGATGCGCCGCCAGCATCACGCGCTTTTGCACAGAGCATGTTAGCCCGAATGCGTTTTGATGATGGCGTATTCACAGAAGAAACGCGCACCATGCTACAAGAGGCGCTACACACCGCAGAAAAACTTGACGATACGCCCTTAGTTTGTCTCGCATTGAATGAACTTAAGCGATTAGAAGCAGGTTTAGGGAATTTTGAACGCGCTCGTGAATACTCCGAACGCATGATTGTGTTGTATGAAGAAGCATCAGACGCTATACGTGATAATTGGGCTTATAAAGATATTATCTCCAAAGCCTATACCAACTTAGGGGTTACGGCGTTGCAAATGGGTGATTACGACGTTGCCTATAAATATGCCACGCTTGGCCTAGAGGTTAACTTAGAAGAAGAGGATGATGTCGGCACGGCTGTCGGCTACAATACACTGGGCATCATTGCGCTAGAACAAGACGATTATGGGACAGCCCATAAACGCTTTTCGCAAGCCTTAACGCTCGCCCAGACTATCCAATATACACGCTTGGAGACGATATTCTCCGGCAATCTGGCGGAAGCCCTATATAAACAAGGCTATCATGAACAAGCTTATCATATGTACTGTGACACCTTACACACGGCTTACCGTATCAACAATCGTAAGACGATGGTCAACGTATTGGAGCAACTCGCTGATGTCGCTTTAGCATTGGACGATGCACCTGCCGCTGCCCGTTTATATGGCGCAGCCAACAGTATCCGCGAAGAATTACATTTAGCCATTCAACCGCGCGAAGTTGAACCGCGCAAGCAACGTCAACACCGTTTGGAACAAGCCCTCGGCGAACAACATGCCCATCGATTGCTCACTGAAGGCGGTAAATGGTCTATGGATGATGTCGTCAATTTTGCCGCGAGTGCGCTGCAATAAGCGTTTTGTAAGCGTTTGTGCGATATGCTCTAAGTGTAAATCAATCATATGCCTAAGGAGCAAAACACATGCGCAAGCAATGGATACTTTTATCGGTCTTTATCGGGTTGGTCTCAGCAGTATTGCTAATGACCAACGTCAACACGACTTATGCCCAAGGGTGTACCGACCCCACCGGCGCACCTGTCGCCTGTCCTGATGATGATGGCGATGGCCTGCCCAATGATGTAGATACCTGCCCGGCAGAACCCGGCCCCCGCGAAAATGGCGGTTGCCCGGTTATTGTCGATAGCGATGGCGATGGCAATGGCAATGGACTGAATGACGACGTAGACGTTTGCCCGACTGAAGCCGGTACGACCGAAAACAACGGGTGCCCCGCAACAACACCTGAGCCGATCACGCTCAACCCGATGCCGACCAGCGGTGAATGTGTCCTGTCAACGGCCACCACCAGCCGCGTCAACATCCGTGCGACCCCGAACTTAGAAGCTGATATTGTCGGGTCTATCGCCCTGAACGAATTGATCGTCATTGAACTGGCGCTTATAACAGCGGAAGATGAGCTGTGGTACTTCATCGGTAGCGGTTGGGTCAGCAGTACCGCCGTTCGCCTGGGTGGTGATTGCTCAACCTTGCCCACCCGTGATCTCAGCATCGTTTCCTTTGACCCAACAGGGCAGATCAATATCGGTGGCGCGATCCAATTGTCACCGGATGGCACAGCGACTATGCAAACCCGCGAGCACGTCCTGCTTGCCCGCCAAGTCGGTGTCCCCTTGACGCAAACCAGCTTTGAACTGCCGCAAGAACTGGAACTGTGCACCTACGAGAATAACTGCCAGACTATCGGTGTTGATGAACTCCCGGCACCACAAGACCTGGATATTCTCTACTGCCAAGAAAGCATCATCAGCGATGAGCCGGATTGCTTCGTGCTGGAAGCCAGCATCAACCCGGAGACTGATCTCGGCATGGACATCCTGTGGTGCCCAGATGGTAACGACGACCCGCAATCGCCCTGTGTAACGATTGACACAGCCAGCACAGTACCGCAAATCCCGGTCGTCGGTACGGAAATCCTCTGCAATGAAGAAGGCCCATGTGTGCAGCTTGACCTGCCGACACCGGCGCAAGAAGACCTGGACATTCTCTATTGCCAGCCGAGTGTTATCACTGGCGAACTGGAATGTGTCGAACTGACGCAATCCGCAATGAACACCATGCTCGATCTCGACATTCTGTGGTGCCCCGGTATGGATCCGTCCACCGGTAGCGGCGAGCCGCCCATCTACACTGAAGACTGTGTTGTGCTCTCGACCAGTAGCACACAAGCAACTGATGACGACCATAAAGAATGGATCAATCTGATCGGCTTCAGCGAACCGATTGCAGAAGCCCCAGCTAAGGATTACCTGTGGTGCGACTTCTCCGACCCGGAAGACCCGCGTTGCTTGATCGACTTAACCGCAACTGTAATTGATCCTGATGGCTTGGTCGCCTGTGACCCGACCCCCGGTAGCCTGATGTGTGCCTACCTGCCGGAGCCGACCGAAGAACAAACGCCGCAGAGCAGCCTGCCGACGACGCAAGTCTGCGAAGTGACTACGGATGAAACCGATATGCCGATCACCGTATGCTACGAAGTGGAATTTGAGGGCGAAAATTGCACGCTCACCAACCCGGAAGCTGGCGTGTATGTCGAAACCTGCGAGACAGGCATAACCGCCAGCATCAACCCGCTACTTGGTGAATTACCCACATCGGTCACACCAGGCAATGATGGCACCAAAGCGGAAACCACCCGCGAATAACCTATCGTCAAAGCGAGAGGGCATCTTACAGGATGCCCTCACTTAACGAGCCAAACATGATGACCAAAACACAGTCCATAACAACATACCGCAAATTACGTCAACAATCGCCGCAGTATGCCGCGCATAGCCACACATGGCACATTGCCGATTATGCAAACACCGCTTCTTTGCTGAAAATATGGCAAAAAAGACACCCGCATCAGCTTTCATTGACGATAGATATACAAGCCTATTTAGCACAAGTGACCCAACAACTGATGCCGCAAGGCCATTGTGATTTCATACAAGACATCGCCCACCCAATAGCGCAGCAAGCGACCTCGCACTTGTTTGAACAAGATTTCATCATCACCGTACTCGGCACATCACTCTTGACGCTGCTTAGTTATCCTAAACAACTGGCACTGCTCCGCGCAAAACCGGCGTTGATGCAAAAAGCTATTGTGGAAACCTTACGCTATGATCCTCCATTGCCGACGATTATCTTCTTGGCGACACAATCCCACCACATGCTGCCCATCCAACCAGGACAATGGGTTAACTTGAACCTGGCCGCTGCAAATTATGATCCAATGATCTTCCCGGAGCCGACAGTCTTCCAGTTTTCCAGGCGTATCAAGCAGCCTGTACTCATGAGCCATCCGTACATTCTGCGATCTTGGCCTGTCGAAGCGATACTCTCCGCGATACTACAAGCGATGCCACGTTTGCGGCTGAAGGCTGCGCCGAGCTTAACCCCCGATACGAACACACTTAGACGATTATCGTCACTGACCATAGCTTGGTAACCAATGGCGGGGTCCAAAAACATCTGATGTTTGGCACTTTGAAGTTATCCGCCAAAATGTAGGCGGATGTTTTTGCAATAAGGTGTTTGCTTGGGCTATAATTTCGTCTAGGCATTTTGACCGATTATCTGAAGTCTTCAGTCACTATTGTCTTTTTTTCACTCAAATCGTAACTACTCAGGTATGCTCTAATTTGCATACTGCCCCGGTTCAAAACCGGGGATTAGCTCACCGCCGCGCATGTATGCGCCGCCCGTGAACGGGCTAATCAGTGTGTACACAGCCCATTTATGGGCTTACAAGCGTTTGTGTAGCCATCGGCTTTGAGCCGATGCAGGATATACTGAGTAGTTACCTCAAATCACAGAATTTGTTAGAATCAGCAATGTTTGCCTATCATTTAGTTGATGTGTTTACTGATGTACAGTTCGGCGGCAACCAACTTGCCGTATTTTTAGATGCGCAAGGTATGTCAACCGTGTTGATGCAAACCATCACGCGGGAACTCAACCTCTCGGAGTGCGCGTTTGTCTTCCCGGCGCAGGATGATACGCATGATTACCATGTACGGATCTTCACACCTGGACGAGAGTTGCCGATGGCAGGGCACCCGACGATTGGCACCGCGTTTACACTCGCGCATACAGGGCACATTCCGGTTAATCATACTGTCCGCTTTTTAGAAGGCGTTGGGGTGATCGCGGTTGATGTTCAGCAGACTGCCTCTGGCATCCGTGCGGATATGGCGCAACCATCGGCGCAGTTTGGGCATATCTTTGATGATCGTGCGCGTATGGCGGCTTTGTTGTCGATCACGGAGGCGGACTTATTGCCGGACTATGCCATTCAAGTGGTTTCAACAGGGGTGCCATTTGTCTATGTCCCTGTGCGTGATCTCAATGTCATGCGTAAAGTTAAATTCCGTCTGGATTTATGGGAGCAAGAACTTAAAGACACCGACTATCCGCAAGTTTTCGTGTTTACACCACAGGCACAAACATTGGTTGGCACTGTCCATGCACGGATGTTTGCCCCGTCTATGGGCATTACAGAAGACCCAGCGACAGGGGCAGCCTGTGGGCCTTTGGGCGCATATCTTGCTCGATATGGGTTGACCGACGACCCGCAAAATATCGTCTGCGAGCAAGGGTTCGAGATGAATAGACCGAGTTTAATTCATATCCAAGTACAAGATACAGCGATTATCGTCGGTGGATACACGCAACCTGTTGGCACAGGGCAGATCACGGTGTTAGAAAATAAAACAGCCGGGTAATCTTACTCGGCTGCTGCTTGCTCAAGGTTGTGTTGATGAACAGATTAGTTCGGGGTGCTAGCACGTATACGGAAGGATTTGATCATATCTTCAATAATTGGATCGTACTTTTCCGCATGTTGCAGAAAAGTCGTTCCGGTAAGTGAGAATATGAATTGATCGAACATGAAAAATGCCTGTGTCTGGACGACATCTTGCTTGGCATCTTCATTGTGCCAACGATATTTTTGCTTATAACCGGTGCCACCTTTTTCGGTGTAATCCACTTCTTCCAGCACTTGGAATTGCGGATACTCCTCAACTTGTTTGGCACGAGCGACGTTGACCACTTCTAACAGAGAACCGCCTTCTTCCAACTTACGGATGGAGACTGTCATGTTAGCTTGGGTGTCGTCATCTTCACGCGGGGCGAAGAACATCGCTTGGTATGCCGGGGTCGATGAGATCAACCAATTGGTTGGGATCTGCATATTAAAGCCCGGTCCTTCAAATCGTTTCATCTCTACCATGGGTAAGCCTTCGTTTTAGCGAGCAAGTTGTCTCTACAACTATAGCTTAGAATCCGAGTGATCCCAATGGGTCGCTAAAGAATTCGCGACCAGAGTCGATTAAGTCGGAGCCTGCGTCCACAATGTCGCCGCCGACTTCGTAGACATCAACTTCAACATCGAAACTCACGGAGCCACCAATGCCAAGTGTCGCGCCAACGTTCCCGCTCAAGCTGAACTTACCATCGTCAAAGCCAATGTCACCGCTGGCTTCTGCGCCGATACCAGCCCGCAAAGAACCGCCGACTTCGGCTGTGCCATAGTCGCCTGTCATGCCCGCAGAGCCTTCAACCTGTGCCCCTGCAAAACCGCCGACTTCGCCGGAAGCGCCCAAGCTACCATTAAGCGGGTCGAATTCAATCGAGCCTGTCGCTTCTGCACTAGCGCCGACCATACCCTCAGCCGCTAGGTCAACACCTGCCACGTTAGTCGAAACGGAGCCTTCGATCAAATTAGCCGATGCGCCAAACTCCGCATTGATGCTGGCTGTGCCGTCGGTAAAGCTCAGGTCTGCGGTTATTTGGCCCTCTGCACTGGCGCTCAGCGCACTACCGCTCATTTCTACGCCGCCAATGTTCACGCTGCCTTCTGCTGCTGCGACACCGACTTCACCAGACCAGAGTTCTTGTGACATACCGACATTGGCATCAGTCTCAAAGCCGGAGTCGCCGCCTTCTGTGCCGAAGCCATATTCTGCACTGGCATCAGCGGACATACTGCCGCCACCTGCGCCACTTACGCCGCTACCGGACTCCGCACCAGCGCCGACACTACCGCCGCCGCCACCGCCGCCGGAGCTACCGCCGCCTGCGGACTCTGCACCGCCGCCAGCTTGTTGGTCACCGCCGAAACCGGCACTACCGCCGCCACTGGCACCACCGCCAGCACTAGCACCGCTGAAGTTGC
>DAOTTT010000438.1:0-3589 GCA_034437635.1 Anaerolineae bacterium
GGCGTGCGCATCGTGTTCTTGTCGATAATTGACCGCGCCGCATCTAAGACCATCTGCGTAGAGCGATAATTTTGCTCCAACAAAATCACCTCCGCGCCGGGATAATCCTCTTTAAAGCGCAACACATTGCGATAATCCGCGCCCCGGAAGGCATAAATCCCCTGGTCTTCGTCGCCCACCACAAACACATTTTGATGTGGTTGTGCCAGCAAGCGCACCAATTCGTACTGCGCGATGTTTGTATCCTGGAACTCGTCCACCAGCAGGAAGTCAATCAGGCGCTCGTATTTCCCGCGCACAGCGTCGTCATTTTGGAGCAATAACACCGTCTGCATCAGCAGATCATCAAAGTCCAGCGCGTTGTTATCTAGCAAAATTGCTTGATAGCGACTGTAACACCGTCCCACAATCTCGCTGAAGTGATCCAACGCACGGAAGGTCTGCGGCGTGATGAGTTCGTTCTTCGCCGCAGAGATCGCCCCAAGTACACGGCGCGGGCGGTATTTTTTGTTGTCGATGTTGAGTTCTGCCAACGCCTGCTTGATGACTGCCTCTTGGTCGCTCGTATCATAGATGTGATAATCGCTACCGTAAGGGGTCTGCGCCCCTTCCCGGCGGAGGAGTCGCGCACAAATCGCATGAAACGTACCGATGTACATCCCCGTAAGCGGCGCACCCAGCAAGCCTTCCGCCCGGCGGCGCATCTCCCCCGCCGCTTTGTTCGTAAACGTCACCGCCATAATCGCGTTACGATCAACGCCCATTTGATCAATCAAATAAGCGATGCGATGCGTCAAAACACGGGTCTTACCGCTGCCCGGCCCGGCCATCACCAGAACCGGACCCGTTCCTACGGTGACGGCTGCCCGTTGTTGCTCATTAAGCCCTGCCAATAAATTATCCATACTCAAAAACCACCTGTTACCTATGCTACGCTTATTTTAGATGCCTTTATAAGAAATTCATAAAGAAATTTCTTGCCCTTACTGGTATTCTCTATTATGCAAAGCTAAAATAATTATGATGGTGGTACCGTTATAAATAAACTACAATAAGCTATAAAATTAAAAAATAAGGTGACTATGTTTCTACCACCCCTATTCATCCTTGATAATCGATCAGATGATCTCGTCTCACTTATAGATCAACTGGACAAAGTAACACTATGCGATAACCTAGATGATCTCATAAAGGCGATCAACATAAGTTATCGTCCTGGCGTGGTCATCATCAGCAATACACTGGATGATTATATGCTGATCATGCAGCAAGTCCGCCAGCAGACCACAGCGCCTATTATCCTTGTCTTGGCGCAAGATGCCAGCGACGATGTTATCGAAGACTTGATGAAAATACACTTGACTGATTATATCACGCGGCCTGTTAACCTCGCGGCGCTCCGGCAGCGGATACGGCAAGTCGTCCGCTTGGCCGATATGGAAACCCGTAACACCTATAATCGCTCCATTGCTGAGCTTGCGTCGGATTATGTTTATACCTTGCGCGTACAAGATGACCAAACCCTTATCGCAGAATGGAGTTCCGAAGAGTTAACCCAATTACACGGCTACCCCACCGACGAAATGAACGTCCCCAACGCCTGGGAAAAACTCATTCATCCAGATGAACGCCCACTTGCTCAACAACGCTTCAACGATCTCATACAAGGGCTTTCGCGCACGGACATCTTCCGCATGGTCGCCAGAGATGGCAGCATCCATTGGGTAGAAGAATACGCCCAGCCCATCGTAGATGAAGAAACAGGCAAGACGTCCCATATCTACGGTGCTGGCCGCAACATCACCGCCATTAAAGCCACAGAAGACAAGCTGCGCCAAGTGCAAGAGACTCTCCAAATCGCACTCGATGCCACCCAAACCGGCATTTGGGATTGGGATATGCGCACCGATACCGTTTACTACAGCCCTGGATGGGCAAAAGCCCTGGGCTATACACCGGATGAGTTAACCAACACCATCGAAACATGGCGCGACCGCATCCACCCGGACGACGCACCAATCGTCACACAAGCACTAGAGGCGCATTTTGCCAATGGCGATACACCCTATAATATTGAGCATCGGCTGCTCAACCGCAACAACGACTATCATTGGGTCCGCGCTAGAGGCCGCGTCATCGAACGCGATCAAGAAAATAACCCGCTGCGCATGGTCGGCGTGCAGATCGACATCCACGACGAAAAGCTCATGCGCGAAAAACTCGCCCAGAACGAAGAACGGCACCGCATCATCTCGGAGACCATCTCCGATTATGCCTACGCTTACATCGTCCAAGATGACGGCACGCTCAAGAAGGATTGGAGCACCAACGCCTTCCACGAGATCACCGGCTATACCTTTGAGGAAATGGATCGCAACGGATGGGAGCGCCTCATCCATCCAGAAGACCGCGAGATCGGCGCGGCCCGCTTCCAACGTTTGCTCTCTGGCGAGGTCGATATTACAGAATTTCGCATCATTACCAAATTTGGTGAAACCCGCTGGTTGCGCGATCATGGTTACCCGATCATCGACGAGACGACCAACCGCGTCATCCACATTTATGGCGCTGCCCAAGACATCACCGAGCAAAAACGCTACGAAGCAGAACTCCAACAGCGCAATGAAGAACTTGACGCTTTCGCCTATACCGTCGCCCACGACCTTAAAAATCCCATCAGCGGCATAATGGGCTTTGCTAGCCTTGTAAAAAATTATTTTAGCCGTATGACGGAAGATAAAGTGATTGAATACCTTGACCTTATCATGGAAGCAGGGTATAAACTCAAGGATATTATCAACGCGCTCTTACTGTTGGCGGGGGTCAACAAAATTGAGCATGTGGAGATGAGCGAACTTGACATGCAAATTATCGTTGACGATACTAAGCGACGCTTGATGGCGTTCATTGAAGAAAAAGGCGCGATCATTCAAGCCCCGCAAGATTGGCCGCGTGCGTCCGGTTATGGCCCTTGGGTAGAGGAAATCTGGACAAACTATATCAGCAATGCCCTAAAATATGGCGGCGAGCCGCCGGAAGTCGTACTCGGTGCTGAACCAGTTAATGATGACATGGTGCGGTTTTTCGTTCGTGATAACGGTATGGGATTGACCGAAGAAGAACAAAATCGTGTGTTCACACCCTTCACGCGATTAAACCAAGTCAAGGTCGAAGGCCATGGCTTAGGGCTGTCTATTGTACAGCGTATCGTCAATAAGCTCGGTGGGGAAGTCGGGTTAGAAAGTCAACCCGGCAATGGCAGTGTTTTTAGCTTTACCCTACCGAAGCAACATAGTTAGGAGGTATTTTATGTCCACTGTCATGATCGTCGAGGATGATCCGTCCAACGCATATCTGCTCGCATCACTCTGTCAGATGAACGGATATAATACCGTTGTCGTCAACACGGCAGAAGACGCACTGCAACAACTCCTGCATGTCATGCCTGACTTGGTCTTTATTGATATTCATTGTAACTACTCAGGTGGGTGAAAAGAGTGACTTGTCAAATGGGAAAAATGGGTAGAGAATAGCAATATGTCAGAGTATCCCACATGTCCCCCCGAATTAAGCCGCTAAGACCTATGGC
>DAOTTT010000439.1:0-10933 GCA_034437635.1 Anaerolineae bacterium
CATCGAAAACGAACAGCAATACATCATCAACGAAGATGATTTTGAAGTCTTAGATACACGCGCCGTCATCCCCGGTGTGGAAAATCTGTTCATCATCACTTACGTGCTGCCCTATGAGCAGGATGCCATCGTGGAATATGCGCTGGATTACGCCTTAAACGGTCCCGTGCAGCTCCTCCTTGATACGGATACGGTCAGCGCGTCCGGCACTTGGGTACAATCACTCGGCACTGAGACGATCAACGGCGTGAACTATCAAGTTTACGGCGGCGAGCCGAACATCAGCGCCGGGGACGTGCTGCGCTACGATCTCAGCGGGCGACCGCCAGCTGTCGGCACATCAGCCGATGACAATGTTGTCACCTCGGATACACTGCTCATCGTCATTATTGTCATCTTCGTCGTGATTGTCATTGTTATCATCGGTTTAGTGGTCTTGGCACGCCGCAATCAACGCCATACCGACACCAATACAGATAAACTCATTGACGCACTACTCAAGCAAATTGCCGCGCTCGATGCCCAGCACGAAGCCGGTTCAATTAATCACGATGTCTATCATCAACGGCGGCAACGCCTGCAAGCCCGCTTAGAGGAATTGATGGATCAAAGTGCATGAGTGATCGCCAAAACGCACTCATAGAAATCGAAAATCTCGTCAAATCGTTTGGCTTTTTGCCCGTTTTACGCAAGCTCAATTTAAGCGTGCAGCGCGGGGACTTCCTCGCGTTGCTTGGGCCAAATGGCAGCGGTAAATCCACGCTGTTACGGCTCATTGCCGGGTTAGGCCGCCCCACCGCCGGGATCATCCGCGTGGGCGGATGGGAACTACCTAAAGAAGCGGCGGCAGTCCGGGCGCACATAGGCATGGTCAGCCATAAATCCTTGCTCTATGATAACCTGACCGCCTACGAGAACTTACGGTTCTTCGCCCAGCTATACAACATCCCACCCGCGGAGCAAAACAAGCGTATTAGGACAATGCTGGAACAAGTCGGGCTGAAGAAACGGGCTTATGATCTCACCCGGACGTTTTCACGCGGGATGTACCAACGCCTGAGCATCGCCCGCGCTCTGCTGCATGAGCCGGACGTACTGCTCTTTGATGAACCCTATACCGGCTTGGATCAAGACGCGGCTAAAACGCTCGATGAACTACTCCAGCAGGCCAACGACGGCCAACGCACCATCATCATGGCAACGCATCAACTCGAACGCGCCGCCCAACTCGCCAGCCGTATCGTGATCTTGTCACGCGGGCAAGTCGGCCATGACACCACACCGGACGCTATAGACGCACTCCCGCGCCTCTATACGCAAATCACGGAAATGGCAACCGCCCGATGACAACGCCCTTCTTGCAGACCATCAGCGCCATTATCCGTAAGGACTTACGCGCCGAACTGCGCAGTAAAGAGCTTGTGAGCGCCATGAGCCTCTTCACGCTGTTGAGCATCTTGGCGTTTAGCTTCGCCCTGGAACTCAATCAAGACGCGCAAGACGAAGCCGTGAGCGGTATCCTGTGGGTGACGCTAGTCTTCGCTAGCATCCTAGGGCTTAACCGCAGCTTGGCCCAAGAACGCGAACAAGGCAACTTAGACGCGATGATGATCGCCCCTGTGAGCCGGATCGCCGTTTACCTGGGTAAGCTCATTGGCAATATCATTTTCACGGCCATTGTCGGCCTGTTTTTGCTACCGTTGATGACATTCTTGTTCGATATTAGCTTGCTTAACCCGGCAATTGTCCTCATTTTGTTGATGGGCGTTGTCGGGTTAGCAGCGATGGGCACGCTACTCGCCACGATGACCGTGCAAACCCGCGCCCGCGAGACACTGCTCCCCATCGTCATGTTGCCGGTGGCGCTCCCGGTGATTCTGGTCGTAGTCAGAGCGACCAATCTCGTCCTCAACGGGCAAGCCATACCCGACTTTTTGCTGACTATGTTACTGATTGATGTGATCTATGTGTTGCTAGGCGCTATGCTTTTTGAATTTGTCACAGAGGATTAACCCCTAGCCTAAGCCGCATAGACGCACTATAATTTTGTAGGTTTTTGTAGAAATTTATAGGTAATGAAAGATGACCATAGCACCGCCTCCACGCGCACTGCGCATACTGACCATTGTAACGATAGCGTCCGTCGCGTTCGGATTGTATCTCGCATTAGGTTATGCAAATACCGACCTTGAACAAGGCGACGTACAACGGATTTTCTATATTCACATGCCGTCATTCTTCGGCGCGTTTACCGCATTCACCGCAACAATGATCGGCGGGGTGATGTATCTACGTACCCGTCAGGTTAAATGGGATACGATGGCAATCGCCGGGGTAGAAGTCGGCCTTGCCTTAGCCCTCGTCAACCTCGTTACTGGGGCAATCTGGGCGCGTCCCATCTGGAACACCTGGTGGACGTGGGACCCCCGCTTAACGGCGGATGCCGTCATGGTGTTGACCTATGCCGCTTACTTGATGCTGCGCAACGGTATCGAAAACCCGGATACCCGGCGGCGCTTTGCATCGGTCTATGGCATTGTCGCCATTGTCACCGCCCTGCTGACGCTGTTCATCATCCGCATCGTACCTACCACCATTCATCCCGCTGTGATCGGCCCAAGCCCACAAAATGCAGAGGGTACATTCGAGGCAACGACCAGTGTAGCGATCGCCTTACTGCCCAATTTGCTGATCTGGACAACGCTTGTTCCGATTACGCTGATGTGGTGGCGCATCCGCCTGGAAAATCGCCTGGAACAAGTGCAACAGCGTAAGTTCGCTTTGCTCAACGAAAGCTAAGGATAAACTGTGATTCAACGATTGCTATTGCTTGCGTTCATCACCTTGCTGCTATCCGTTGGCGCATCCGCACAGGATGAAGAGGCCGAACTAGAGCCGTTGCCTGTCATCCCCTACTACACCTCGCAGGAGAACGGGCAGCAGTTTAACGTGCCCATCCCGGTGGATTGGCGCGTCGTCGCGGATGACGAGTACATTCGTATGGTCAACGACGACACCACCGGCGAAATCTATACAATCGCTGTCCCTAGCGATGACCTAGACCTAGAAGCCGCCATCATAGAAGGCTTGCGCCGCATCAACCCGGAGATTACCGTTGAAGAACGCTTAACCGGGCGCATCACCATTGACGGCTTAACGTGGGCTAAAGATCTCTATCGCATCAACGGCGGCGGGGATATTTCCGCGTTTGCCCGTACACAAGATGGCATCGTCTATATGCTGCTGTACATCAACCCGGACCCTGATATAACGTTTTTGATGTTCGCCGCAGAAAACGAAGATGCCACTCAGGATATCCCCGTAGAGAGCGCCATTAGCGAAGTCTTCCCTGAGATCACATTACCCGCCGCCGATGCAACCGACGACATCCGCTTTGCGGATCGCGTCTGGACACAATCAACCTACAGCTTAAACGACGACACACTCCACACGCTGTACCAAGGCCGCTTTGGTAAACTGTATCTCGTCATGGAGCGCGGCGGCGATGGTGCAACGCTGGAAACCGTCAACCGTGCCTTGTTTACCGTCCTGTTCGGCTTTTTCGTCACGCCGGAAAACACGGAGTATCTGTGGCTTGGCCTAGTTGCCTCTTTCTTCTTGATCGTCGTACTCATTGGCAGCATCTATATTCGCCATCAAAACGCGGAAAAAGACCTGCAAATGATCGAAAGTTTACAGGACGACTAACCGATGCGCCGCTGGATTATCATCACGCTGTTGCTCATACTGGCAGCTTGCCAACCGGAGCCAGAAGCCCCACCCCGCCCGACGGTGATTCCGTTCCCAACGGCCACACCCGGCAGCATGGTCAGCGGCTTTTTACCCACGCCCATCTTGAGCGGCTCCAACCCCGCTTTTGCTAACCCAGCGGCGAACTTGTTCAACCCACCAACGGCGGTAGCCTCACGTCAAGAGGTCTGCCCCGCCCGTGACCCTAGCGCCACCCTCAGCCCACGCCCGGAAGAAGCCCGTGACATCATCGACGAAATCTTGCGCTACCTCTCTGCTGGCGGTTCACCGGATGACCTAGAAACGGCTCTGCGCGACGACTGGCAAATTCTCGGTGACGATGGCTTTGTACTCGGTGAACTTGATTTTAGCGGACGCGGTGGGTTAGATGTCCTCATTGGCTATATTGACCCAGACATTGACGGAACATTCTTCATCGCCGGGTGTCAAAATCAACAATACATCGAGCGTTACCGCTTCAACGGGGACGGCTACAGCGCACCGCAAGCCTTGACCATCGGCGATATTAACAACGACGGTCAGGTCGAAGCAGCCTTTGCCTTTACCGCTTGCCGCGCCGAAGATGAAGGCGAAGAAGGCGAAGAACCGGAAAATTGCCGTTATCTGCTGCAAGTCGTCTCCTGGCAGCCGCGTGTTGAGCGTTTCGTCAGTCTCATCAGCGGTGGCTTGGAAGTCGATGAACTCCCGGAAATCGTCGATACCGATGACGATGCCGTGCGCGAATTGCTGTTCCGCCTCACCTACTTAGGCGACATCACCACCGGGCCATTGCGCACCGGGCTAAAAATCTACGACTGGGACGGCTCGGAATATGTGCTGTCCATCGCCCAACCCGACGCACCCCGCTACCGCATCCAGATTATCCACGAAGCAGATCGCTACTTTATACAGCGCCGCATGGCGGATGCCATCCGTTTATATCAACGCACGCTCACCGACGAAGACTTGCGCATCTGGTTGCGCAACGAAACCCCGACGTTAGAAGCCTATACGCTCTATCGCATGTTACTAGCGCGGGCGTTCAGCAACGATCCCGACGCGGAAGCCGTCTACGAACGCTTGATCCTGCCCAATGTCGAAAACCCCGATGCTGCCCCGCCCATCTACGTTGAGCTAGGGCGCACATTCTGGGAGATTTACCAGATCACCGGCAACGTCAGCGAAGCCTGCGCCGATGTCCGTGCAGTGGTGCGTGTGCAGCCCAACGCGGTGGACTTCCTCAACCGATACGGCGACCGCAACCCAACCTATACCGAACAGGATATTTGCCCGTTCTAAAAAATGGCCTGATGGTCGCTTGACGATCCCCATTCAGCGCATTACACTTCCTTAAATTCGCTTTAACATTTGGGGAAATCTATGTCTGATTTATTATCATATTTTCGTTCGCAAAAACAAGCGATGATCGACCAATTGACGGAACTCATCAACCACGAAACGCCCACCCGCGAGAAAGAACACGTTGATCGCCTGGGCGCATACATGGAAGGCCAATTCCGCGCATTGGGGGCTGCGGAAATTGAGCGTTTCCCACAAGATGAAGTCGGCGATATGCTGCTCGCCAAATGGAACCCTGATGCTGTCGGCCAGCCAATCATGTTTTTAATCCACATTGACACCGTATGGCCGCTCGGCACATTAGCAGAGCGCCCCGTAACCATTGACGACGATGGTAAACTGTTCGGCCCTGGCGCGGTGGATATGAAAGGTGGTGTGACCATCGTGCTGACAGCCATCCGCGGCTTGGTGGAACGCAACCAATTACCAGACCGTCCCATCTGGGTACTGATGACCTCCGACGAGGAAATCGGCAGCGTCTATTCTCTGCCCATCTTGCGTCAAGTCGCGGCCAATGCTGGATTGGTGTTGGTCATGGAACCCGGCACGAAGGAAGGCGCGATCAAAACATGGCGTAAGGGCTTAGGCACCTACCGCTTACACGTCAAAGGCCGCCCCGCACACGCCGGTAATGCCCCACAGACGGGCATTAATTCCGTTGTGGAACTCGCGCAGCAAATTTTGAAGATCAACAAATTGAACGACCTCAAAAACGGCACATCCGTCTCCGTGACGATGGTCGATGGTGGTTCCGCGATGAACGTTATCCCGGCGGCAGCCAGTGCCATGATCGACACCCGTTTTCTCAAGCAGACCGAGATGGAGCGCGTCCAAAACACCATTGAAGCCCTCGTGCCCTTTCTCCCCGGTGCAGAACTCAGCCTAGAACTCGTGCATCAGCGCGGTCCGATGGAACACAACGACAAAATGAAAGCTGACTTTTCCCAGGTCAAAGCCATTGGAGAGACAATCGGCCTCACCGTGCGCGAAGACGGCAGCGGCGGCGGCAGTGACGGCAATATCACCGCCAGCATGGGTATCTCAACACTGGACGGCTTAGGCCCCGCCGGGGACGGCCTGCACGCCTTGCATGAGCATGTCGTCATCAATAGCCTGCCGGAACGCGCCGCACTTATGGCGGGTATCCTGCGCGATTGGGCGTTCTAAAATTGCACTTTTTGATACACATCGCGCAAGGTCAGTGTACATTGAATGGAATCAAGCGCAATCGCGTCATCTGGCTGAGTAAATTCCTGTAACAACCATGTCTGCTGTTGTTGACGTGTGATTTGCTCAATGCGCATATGCGATTGTATGACCAACACATAATCAGTCAGCGTGGATAGTGTGCGGTAATGTTTAAATTTACGCCCGCGATCATAATCTTCAGTGGAATGCGAGAGAACCTCAATCACCACTGCGGGATTTAATAAAGTGTCGCGGGCATCCCCTCGGTACAATGCCTCATCACAGACCGCGACAATATCCGGGTAAAAGAAGGTTTTTTCATCAGCCTGTACGCGCATATCACTCTGGAAGACTTGACACGGGCGCTGCAAAAGTTGCCCATAGAGCAAATAGGTCAATGCTGCGGCAATCTGATTATGCCGTTCTGATGCACCGGCCATCGCCACAACATAACCATCAACCAATTCATGGCGTTGATCAGTTTCGCGTGTCATCGCTAAATAGCGATCAACCGACATTGTATCGTCATATTGTGGTAGTGCGCACATTTAGCATGTCCTCTCATTAATCCATAAATGGGGCTGCAACATCGAGCAGTTCCGCCCGTGTGGTGATGCTGCGCATGGTAATCGCAAATTGATGCACATCCGGGCTAGCCGTGCGGATCGCACGAACGGCTGGCCCGATGGGGTCTTCTCCACCAATGCCGGGTATCCCGCCCTGATAGCCGCCATAAAACGCAAAGTACGCCTGATTAATACGCCGGATACGATAGCCATTCGCCCAAAATACGCCCTGACGATATGCCATATACCGCTCTACATTGTCGATAAGGCGATCAATCACCGCTTGATTAGCAGCGATCTGCTCCGCATCATCCAGCGGATGCAAAGCAGCGTTAGCGGCGTTCAGTTGTGCGATGTCGTCCATATAGCTATCGACAATTACGCGGGTAACGTGCATAGCGCGGCCAAAATCAAACGTGTTTTCATCGCCTTGGGCCACAGGCTGCGCAGATGCTGCCGCCTGTACATACGCCGGATAATAACGCGCCAGGACCTCCGCTGCGATCTCCTCACCGAAAATGTCCGCTGTCGTCTCGTTGATGATAATGGCCTCACCTAAGCCCTGTTGCCCCGTATCAATAAAATAGCTCAGGCCAAGCGGGAAGAAGAAGAAATAATGATGAATCCACTCATGCGCGAACGTCTCCACAACCCAGGGCAAATGCGCACTCTCTTGGATCATAGCCGGGAAAAGCGCCATGCCGCCTAGCGGCACAACTAACGCGGAGACATCGCGCACATCCTCAACGCGCCGTTCAACGCGCTGACGTTCTTCTAGGGGAAGGTAATCAAGCGCCAGTTCCACGCTGCGATCAATACGATCACGCGGGCTGACGACCAACAAATTCGGCATCTGCGTAAAGCGCATCGACACCGGCGGGAACAACTGCCCCATCGTGCCAAAGCCCGCATCCACAAGCACTGCCGCCACCTGACCCTCTAAGATCGCCTCCGTCGTTGTCTGTCGGTCGCCCAAGCTATCGCGCAGACTATCGCGCTCCACCTTCAGGTCGCGGACATCTGCGCCGGGGTCCTCCAAAAACAGACGATCAAGCTCCGCTTCAATATGCCGCACCCGGTCGAGATCGGCCATGTAATCAATCACAAATTGGCTGCGGGTCGCCTCATCCATATAATGATGCTGCCCCCATAGCGCCTGTGTGGTCTTGCTCCACAGCGCATCAACTTCCCAGCTCACATAATCAAACTTATATTCCGCAACCGCCAATGCAATCGCGTTCCAGTCTAAATAGCCGGGATAACTACTCCGCTGCACCAAAAACAGAAACAACAACAAATACAGCGCGTATCGTATCCAGCGCAGCACCCAGCGGATGCCACGCCCTATGTGACGTATGATATTCATACCCACAGTATAAACGAAAACGGCACCCCATCGGGATGCCGTACTTGCTTTGTTACTCGTATTCGTAGCGCATCACCGAAACGGAGAAGATCACCGCTGTTGCCGCGAGCAACACCCCAACGGACGGCAATATATCCGTCAACGTGCCGCCGTAAAAAGCCAGTTCGTTAAAGCCACGCATCGCCCAGCCAATCGGCGTGAATAATGCGAGAGTCTGCATAAAGTCCGGTACGATTTCCAGCGGCCACCATGCCCCGCCCAATGGCGCAGTCGTCAAAACAAAGAACGTCGCAATACCCGCGGCTTGCTGCTCTGTCTCGACCAAGGTCGCTAAAAGCATCGTAATCGCCGCCATACACAGCGCAAAAGACCCCATCAGCAAAAACACCCCTAGCGGACTATTGCCAAAGTCCACCCCTAGCGATAAGCCAAAGGCAAACGCCACAAAGTATTGGATCATCCCCATGCTAAAGCGACCGAGCATCTTCCCGGCGAAAAGCTGCATCCGCGAGATCGGCATCGTCACCAAGCGTTGAAGCGTCCACGTTTTGCGCTCCTGCAACAACAGGTTAGCGCCCGCTAACACGGTGAACATAACATACATTGTCCCCATGCCCGGCACAGATTGCGCGAATCCGGCGTTATCCGGCACGTCGTCCGATGGCTCGACCACCGTCGCCGCAATTTCGGCCAAGCCCGCCACATCGACATTATCAGCTTGTGCAACATCCAACGTGATTGCGCCACCGTCTATGATGGCCGCTTCAAAGCCTGCCGGGATCGTGATAATACCGGACGTTTCCCCGGCTTCTAAACGGGCTTGCGCCAATTCCGGCGTGACTTCCGCACCATCCAAGCCGCAAATGTCGCTCTCGGTGTTCCCCACCGGGCAGACGACGCGCCGTACACCGTCGATCACATCGACAAAATTATCAACAGTCGGCGTGCCGTCCAAGTCGATTAAATCTACGATCTGAATATTGCGCGTCGCTGACGTATACGTCACATCGACTGTAGAGGCTTCAACGCTGATCTCCGCTGCATTTTCTGATGTCAGCCGATAGCGTACCGTATCGCCCACGCTCGACCATGTGAGTGACGCACTGGCATAAACTGCCTCACGGAATGCTGCCGTGTCGCCATCTTCAACCCCTAGCGACTCATAAATATCTGCGCCGACGGTCGCCGCGAGCGATGCCCCGCCGAACCGTTGCACTACCGTCTGCACTTCCTGCAACAAAGTGCTCGGTTGCAGCGGGTCATCTTCTGAGCGATACACAAGCTCAATCGATTGTCCGTTGAGCGCGGCTTCCTCAAAGCCTTGCGGGATAATCAGCAAGGCACGAGTATCCGCGTCAATAATCCGTTGGTCGGCCAAGTCTTCCGTCAATTCGGCATCCCCCAGGCCGCAGATGTCCCCTTCGGTGTTATCTATCGGGCATAAGATGAAACTACTGTCCAAATCGCGCACACCGGCCAAAAACTCAGCGGAAAGCGCCGTGTTATCGTTATCAATTACGTCGATGAACGTGGCGCTTTCTCCGCCACCGCCAGCAAACGCCCCGTTAACGGCACCGATGATAAAGATAAACACAATCGGCAAGATGAAAAGGTTCAACCAAATCGAGCTATCGCTAAACTGGATGCGTAAGTCGTTCAGGGTTACGTTGAGTATTTTATTCATGTGTCATCCCTCCTTAAACGTCTTGACGACGGTTGAACACGACGAGGCCAATGGCGAACATCACCACGCCCATCACAAACAAAACGATGACATTGGGCAAAACGGTTGTGCTGCCTTCTGCGAGGAACGTAAAGCCCTCCGACCCCCAACGGACAATCGAAAGCCGCGTCAAAGCGTCAAATAACGGCGGCGCTTCGCCAATCTGGAAGAACGCACCACCCGCAGCCCCCATAAACAGCGCAATCACACTGCCATAGATGCCCGCTTGTTCGGGTGTCTGCGCTAACGCGGCGATCAATGTACCCACGCCCGCCGCTGCAATTGCCGTTGCGATGACCATCGCCACAATGCCCGGCACGTTCGACCCCCAAATTGAGGTGAATTCGCCCTCTAAGATACTGGCGACCAACGTAAAGCCAATAAACAACAATATCAGTTGCAACAACACGTTGGAAAATACCGCCAGCAACTTACCCAACAGAATTTGAATGCGGGGTGTTGGCGATACAATCATCCGTTGCAATGTCCACTCGCGCCGCTCTTCTAAGATCGTCTGCGCGGTGCCGGATGCCGTGAACAAAGCGAAGAACGCCGCCTGTGCCGAGCCGAAAATCACCAGTAAGTTGGGCTGCTCTACGTCATCGCCCCCGGTGGCTTGTCGTGCAATTTGTACCGTGTCATTATCCCCGCTAAACGCTGCGGAAAAACTGCAATTATCAATGTTTAAGGCTTGTGCGCCCTGGCCTTGGCTAATCAGTGTGTCGATGGTCGCCGCGACGGTGATCTGCCCGGCCAACAGTTGATTGATGATGCCTTCCGCCACTGAACGAATAACAGAGGCCGAAATAGAGCGGTTCGCATCGCCGTAGACCTCAACCGCTACCGGGTCAATGGTCGTATTCGGCGCATAGGTCACGCTCTCGCTAAAGCCCGGCGGCACGATAATCGCGGCGGCATAATCCCCCGCATCAACACCCGCACGCGCCGCATCTGCATCATTTAATACCGTCGCTTCGGTCA
>DAOTTT010000440.1:0-5104 GCA_034437635.1 Anaerolineae bacterium
TGTGACGAACATAATAGGGACAGCGTTTAACCCATAGGAGATGGCATGACATCAGTATTTGTGAAGAGGCCGTCAGATTAACTTCAGCGAATAATAAGATATGCTTTTAGGGACGGTTGCCATTTCCTGTATGACGAACATAATAGGGACAGCGTTTAACACATAGGAGATGGCATGACATCAGTATTTGTGAAGAGGCCGTCAGAGAGATATAGCCAGCGCATTAAACAAGGGCTGCGGCTGGCACAAATCATCGGCTTACGCCTCGCCGCGATCCTCGCTGTGGGATTTGCGATCTTCAGCACCTTGCACTACAAAGCAGATCAATCGCTGATGCCGCAAGGCTCATTATGGGCATATGTCAGCGGTGTAGTCTTGTTGGCGGGCTTGCTCATGGCGGATATGCGCCACTTCCTCCCGGCGGAACGCGCACAAGACCCCGGCACGGAAGCGACCACCCAAAACCGCACCCGTTGGCTGTTGCTTATCGTGGGTGTGGGCTTGCTCCTGGCCGCTGCGGAAACCAGCGGGCGGGCGTTTATCGTCGCGCCACTGCAAGAGATCAACACGCATACACAATTCGCGCTGTGGATCAGCGGAATACTGTTGACCGGGTATGCCCTCGCCGGGGGGCGCTTTAGCGTGGTGCGCGTGCGCATACAAGACCGCCAAGAGATGCTGCGCACCCGCGCTCAGCCCCCCACATGGCACGAACGACTGCAACAATTTGACCGTCACGAAGTGCTGGCGGTCGCGGCGATCTTGGTGCTGGCCTTTGCTATGCGCGTTTATGAACTGGACGAAGCCGCCCGCTTTTGGATTGATGAAGTCCATTTCTCCAACCCCATCACACATATCTACGCGAATGACAATGTGATGCTGCTCAAGCCGTTTAGCGGCATCGCCGCCTTCCCGTACTTGTACCCTTATATGCAATCACACACCGTTTACCTGGTTGGCCAAAACTTAGGCGGATTGCGTCTTGTCAGCAGTTTGTTTGGCGTGGCGGGTGTGCTGGCGCTGTATCTGCTGGCGCGGGTGAGCTTTGGCGTGCGCGTGGCACTGCTGGCCGGGGCATTGCTAGCCGTGCTACCGGTGCATGTGCAGCATAGCCGCATCGGGTTAAACAACATTGCGGATCCGTTCTTCGGCACGATGACCTTTTACTTTATGCTGCGCGGCTTCAAAAACCCGGATCGGATGCCGGGTAACTTCGCCTGGGCGGGTGTGATGCTCGGCATGACCCAATACTTTTATGAAGGTGGGCGTTTTCTGTTCCCGATTGTGACGGTGGTCTGGTTGGCGGCGGTCATCATCTTGCATTATATACGCGGCGGCAGTCGTGCGATGCTCTCGCTCGTGCGGAAAAACCTGGCACTACGCCCCAATATGCCCCAAACGCTCTTGCATAAGCAGCGGCGGGCGTTGGTGGTCTTCGTGGTCGCGGCGGTGTTCATCGCTGCACCCGTCTACTATACGCTTCTCGGCCAAGACCTGCCCTTAGCGTCACGCATGGATACAGCCGGGGTGGGGGCACGCAGCACGGAGCAGATGGTCAATGCGGAAGGCTTTTTGACGCATTTCATCAACCGCATTAACGAAGCCTTCGCCATTCATGTGAGCATCCCGGAGGCGCAATTCTACTACGGCAGCGACGACCCCATGATCCCGCCGACGCTCTTACCGCTGTTTTTGCTAGGGGTGTTTTATGTGCTGTGGTTGGGCACGCTCGGCACGAACTTAGGCGATGGCGGACGCACGAAATTAACGGCACAAGCTGCGGCGATGTTGCTCATTATGTGGCTTGGCGCGACGTGGTTTGGTAACGCCTTTATGGAGCAAAGCCGCATCTCCGCCCGCTATGTGGTCGAATTCCCGGCGATTGCATTAATATGCGCTTTGGGTTTAGACATCATCGCCGGGTTGCTGTTCAACGCGACCCGTTGGCGGCGCTATGCGCTGGCGGCGGCGCTGGCGGCGTTCGTCACGGTGCAGGTCTTCTATTTCTTCGGCTCATATATGACGCTGTACAACGAGCAGTTCCGCACGATGCAGCGCGGGCGCAACCTGGACGCGGATGATCTGGTATTCCGGGCGCAATTCTTGCCGGAAGGCACGATCATCCATGTGATTGACGACCCGGTGATGTATGAGGTAGACATCAACAACAAGCTGCACTTTTTGCGCGGCGGCCCACAGCGCACCCTACTCGCCCGGTCGATGCTCCCCGGCGCATTTGAGCAAGGCTATCTCAGCCGCATTGAGCGCATCACGCCGCACGCCTTCTTCGTTGATCCAGACGATGCAGCGGTGATCGCCCGCTTAACGGGCAGCTTTGCGGATTTAGCCGGGCCGTTTTACACGACGCACGCCGCCGCCGAGCCATACAGTTACGCCCTGTATGTACTGCCGAGCCTCAACAACGAGCCGATTGAGGTGGCAGAGTGACGGCCTTACCCTAAAACGCGCAGCTTAAAGTTCATGCCGGGGTTGGGTAGCGGCATGGTGTTGATGGGCACGGTGTAATCCGGCGTTTCCAGTTCAAGATCGGCCTCGTGCAAGATGGTCGCCAAAGTCAGCGCCATTTGCGCCTCGGCTAGCCCGGCACCCAAGCACGTATGCGCCCCTAACGAAAACGGCGCAAAGACTAAAGGCTTACGCACTTGGTCGCGGTCAATGTTAAACGTCAGCGGGTCGTCGTAGTATTCCGGCAGCATATGGGTGACGGCCTGCGCGATCATTACATCCGTGCCAACCGGGAACACGTACCCGCCGAACTCAAATTCCCGCGTGACTTGACGCGGTGTAAACGGTGTTGCCGGGTAACGGCGTAAGGTTTCCAGCGCGGCGTTGTGGATGGCCTTGAGCTTGCGCAAGTCGTTGAGGCTCTGCGGCGTGCCCTCCGCAAAGAGGCTGTGCGCTTCCGCTTTGACGCGCTGTAATACGTCCGAGTGCTTGTGGACGGCGAACATCATAAACGCCATTGTGCTGGCGATGGTATCCAACCCGGCGAAGTACGGCCCCACCGTCATTGATAGCAGATCATCATCGGTGAAGTCGTCACCATCCGGGCGTACCCCGGCCAAGATGTCGTCGATTAAGTCCGGTTGGCGGCCCGTTGCTTCCGGCGGGTTCTCGCGGTGATAGTCCAAGACGTGTTGACCAAACGCTAAAATATGCTTGCGGGCGCGGCGGAACGCTGGCCGCTGCAACGTGAGCCGGGGCAGCGTCTTCATGACTTCCACATTGAGCAGAGAATTGACATACAGCAGCAAGTCGTCGTATAAATCCCCCACGCTAAAGCCTGTCGTCACTAAACCAAGCTGATTGGTGACGATGCGCCGCAGTTGATCCCATACGCTGATGCGATCCCCCGGCTGCCATTGCGCGACGAATTCGCGTGTGACATCAACCATCGCTTGCAGGTGAGGCGCAGCCGCCGAGCGCGAGTAGCCATTGCGCAGGATGCGGCGCATGTGGCGATGCGGTTCACCGTCCATCATCACGAGCAAGACATCCGTGTTCCACTGGCGGCCTAAGCTGCCGAACAGCGCATCGCTGCTAAAGACGTTTTCGCCTTCATCCAGCAAAAATTTATTCGCTTCCCCCCCGGCCATGATCCAGTATTCGCGCAGGGCAAGGTTAATGCGAAATACGGAGCCGTGCGCATGATATTGTTCGGTCAAATATTGGAGCGGGTCGTGGAGCATATTTAACGTATTGCCGATCAATGGCAGGCCGGAGGCCATCGGTGGCGTTGCGTGCTTTAGTTCTGCTTGCATGAGGATGATGATCCTGTATCTTTTGTTACATCATACGTATAGTATAGCAACTTTGATGCAGGCCGGATATAAAAATCTCTATGCACATGACGAAACCATGATACATCGACTGGTATTCTATCAGGATTTTGTATACTTAAGGTCAAGACTTATTTTTAAGGAGGTTTATTTATGCCTATTGCACAACTGAACGGACAAGGAATTTTTTACGAGGACTCCGGGGGGGATGATAAGCCCGCGTTGGTATTCATGCACGGATTTTTGTTCAACCAATCGATGTTTGACCCACAAGTAGAGGCGCTCAAGGACGATTACCGCTGTGTGCGCTTTGATGCGCGGGCGCTTGGTCAAACCGAGTGGGACGGCGAACCTTTCACCCTATACGATACCGTCGCGGATTGCATCGGCTTGATGGATCACCTCAACATCAAGACGGCGACCATCATCGGCATGTCACAGGGGGGCTATGCCGCCTTCCGTGTGGCGCTCAAACACCCGGATCGTGTGGATGGACTGGTGTTTATGAGTACCACGCAGAACATCGACAGCGAAGATTTTAAGGTCAATTATACTTCTGTGCGCGATGCGTGGCGCAAGTCCGGCGATGCGCCGTCATTCATCTTAGATAACATGATGATGTTGTTTTTAGGGCCGAAGGAAGAATACCCGCAACTGTGGGAGATCTGGCGGCCTCAGTTCGAGAAGGTCAACGGTGAACAGGTCTTTCATGGGATGAACAACCTGTTGGAGCGCGATGATCTCACCGATGAGATGATGCAAAAGCTCACCATGCCGTCATTGGTCATTCACGGCCAAGAAGATCGCGGTATGCCGATCATGCTTGGAGAGCGCGTGTTTAAGAGCCTGCCCAACGCTAAGAAGATGGTGCGCGTACCGGGTGCCGCCCACGCCGCCAACCTCATGAAGCCGGATGTGGTCAACGCGGCGCTGCGCGAGTTTTTGGAGACGCACGTTTACACGTCATAATAACGCATAGAGGACGCGCCACAGATGCGCGTCCCCTATTTTAGATTATTCGTACTACTCAGCTATGCCCGCATCGGCTCAAAGCCGATGGCTAAACAAATGCTTGGAAGCCCATAAATGGACTGTACTAATTAGCCCGTTTACGGGCTTTTCGGTGAGCTAGCCCCCGGTTTTGAACCGGGGCAGCGTGCAAATCAGCACATATCTGAGTAGTTATGCTTATTCCGCATCGCCACAGAACAACCAACCGTCTTCTTCGGCCTCGACAACGCTATATGCGCCTAGCGCAAGCTCGGCTTCATCGTCGCCCGTCGTGAGGATGTCCCCGGCACAGG
>DAOTTT010000441.1:0-4729 GCA_034437635.1 Anaerolineae bacterium
GGCCTTTTTCGCGCCGATACCCGGTCGCTACGCCAACGACATTGCGCTTAGCCAAGAGTTCTTGCATGTGCTTTTGCTGTACTTCGATAATCCGTTCAAAGATAGAATCCATCGCGTATTACTCCTTCTATTGTCTGTAAATGTTAAGTATGGAATCTTCCGTGTTCCACATAAAAAGTATGTTGGTGTTTTCTTCCGGCACGGTGAACAAGATATTGTCTCCATCGGGTTCACCATCTGCACCATAGTTGACTTCCCATGTGTAGCCTATGGCGACCTTAACTTCCCAATCACCGGGGGGAATATCATCTGTAATGTACACATAAACATCGTCCCATGTCGGCCCGTACATCTGCGCGATAGTACACGCGGGTTCCCAGTCGCCCTCTATTGTCGCGGTATCTGCCTCGCAGCCGATCTCTCTGCCGAAGTCGCCGGGCAGGGTCACGCGCATTTCGGTGTTGTTCGGCTGTACATCTGGGTAGAGGATGCGTGTATTACTATCCCAGGCGAAGAAGACAGCCATATCATCCTCTGGCACGCTAAAGGGGATATTCCCGCCACCCAGTACACCATTGAGACCATAGTTTGTATCCCATGTGCCGCCAATGGTCACTTTGACTTCCCAATCGCCTTGTGGAATGTCGTTTGTTCCCCAGAAGTACCAGCCCTCCTCATTCGAGCCAAACATACGGAGGAGTGTACAAGCTGGCTCCCAATCTCCGCCCATTGTTAAGAAATCTTCTGTGCAGCCGATCTCGCTGCCAAAATCGCCGGCCAAAATTACCGCGTCTTCTGGCACCGTCGTGACGGGCGGTGCAGTTGTTAGCGATGGTGCAGCCGTTGGCGGTGGTGCAACCGTTGGCGGTGGAGCTGCTGTCGGCGGTGGTGGTGGTGCGGTTACATCCGCGATGAGGCTATAAGTCACGTCGTAGGACATTGTGTTCGTGCTTTTAGCCATTTGTTGCTGCCAAGAGAACGTAATGGTCTGTTGAGTTTCCATATCCTCTAATTTGTATTGAGCAATAGATTGCGGACTACGGATTGGGGTTTCGTGACTGTTAAAAAGCTCGGCTTGATTGCTGATGCATTCAACGGCGGCTGCGCTTTCAATGGCGATATTCCCTGCGCTTAATTGTAACATAGGCGCTGTTGTTCCGCAGTTTTCGTTGAGAAAATCCAAGAAGGCGTTGGTATCACCGGGCAGCTCGACCATGATGATTTCCATTTCGACGGCATTTTCTGGCGCGATTGTGAGATCAATCGGCTCGAATGCGGGGCGGCCTAAGCGTGTGTTGACTGCAAATTCACCGATCCAGATGATCGCGGCGGCGTTATCGTTGACAGCGAAGCCATTTGCGTTAATCTCTTGCAACGTGTAAATCAGGCCGATTTCATCGACGTTATCCGATGACAGCAGACCGTCTTCTTGCAGGTCTTCTGCGAAGACCTCATCAATGGTGAACCTCACAGTCACCCCGTCATCAGCGTAAACGCCAAGCGTCAATAAACTGATAAGCAGCAATAATGTCCAGCGCAGCATAGTACCCCCTAAATTGGTTAAGTATGTTGTTGTTAATTTTACTCTAAATATTGGGCGTTTGTAGCTTAACGTATTGGGGCGACATGAGCGCCGCCCCGTAAAAATTTTATTTTGGTGCCATGCGAATAGCGCCATCCAAGCGAATGACTTCGCCATTGAGCATAGGGTTCTCGATGATGGCTTGTGCGAGTTGTGCGTACTCAGCGGGATCGCCCAGGCGTGAGGGGAACGGAACTTGCTGGCCGAGTGAGATACGGGCTTCTTCCGGCAGGGAGGCCAATAGCGGCGTATCAAACAAGCCGGGGGCGATGGTCATCACGCGGACACCTGTCCGCGCCATGTCACGGGCGATAGGCAACGTCATGCCGACCACACCGCCCTTCGATGCAGAATAGGCTGCTTGGCCGATCTGCCCATCGAAAGCAGCGACGGATGCCGTGTTAATGATGACACCGCGCTCGCCGTGCGCGTTTGGCTCGTTTTCGTTCATCAAGGCGGCGGTTAGGCGGATGCAGTTAAACGTGCCGATCAAATTGACGCGGATCACGCGCTCGAAAGCGTCTAGCGGATGCGGGCCACCCTTGGGATGAAACGTGCGTTGTGCGCTGCCGATCCCGGCGCAGTTGACCAGCACTTGCAGGCTGCCGAACGCCTCTTTCGCGGTATCCAGCGCGGCTTGAACGTGCGCTTCGTCCGCGACATCGGCTTTAACGAACCGGGCGTTGTCGCCGAGTTCAGCGGCAAGGGCTTCGCCTTTGTCCTCGTTGAGATCCACGATGACGACATTAGCACCATGCTGCGCGAGGCGCGTAGCGGTTGCGCCACCTAAGCCCGACGCGCCACCTGTGACGAGTGCGGTTAATCCTTTTACGTCCACAAAAAACTCCTTAATTTTGAAAAATAATCCATCATCCCTGATTATGCCGCAGACCATCACAAAATAAAAAGCGTGTGATCTGACTGGCCACATGCTGCTTGTATAAACGGGAATTGTGCTGGCTTTAGCCGCCGAATAGTTGCGTCATCATGCTGCCGTTGCGCCCAAAGCCCATGTTGTTAAAGCCGTTCCGTAGAATGTTCTCGCGGTGACCGTCGGAGTTCCACCAGCCTAAGAAAGCTGAATATACGCTGCCATAGCCAGAGGCGATATTTTCCCCAATGAACCCACCGGGATAGCCCGCCGTTGCTGCACGATCCCAAGGTTGAACACCATAGGGGGCCGGTGCGGGGGCTGTATGGCTGAAATAACCGCGTGCGACCATATCGTCGCTGTGCCACTGGGCGGCGGTGTTGAGTTGTCCGTTCAAACCGAGCGTACCCCTGCCACAGTAAGACCGTGCAGCATTGACCAGTGCTAGCAGGCCATCGGCATCGCCCATTCCGCTGATGTCCGGTAGGTGCGGGGTGATGTCAATGGGTGGGCTAGTGAAGCACGTTGCGCCGCCTGGATCAGGGTCTGGTGAGCCGGGGGCTGGTTCACCAGGATCGGGTGAACCGGGGTCGGGTGTAATAGGCCCTGGGATAACCTCATCAGTGGGCGGTTCTAAACCATATTGACGGTATTGCTCTGGGATGTCTTGCACGTTCATTATGCCGTCATCCACGCGCTGATAGTACCAGCCAACTGTCCAGTTATAGGCTTTAACATTGGGATCGTCGTTATTGCAGCGGCCATCACCCCATACGTTGCCGGGGTCGCAGCGGTTGGCATCGGGGTTAGTCTCATTTTGCTGCGTGGTGGTGTCAGCTTGAGCATTGCTGTCGGGTTGATCTTGTGCTGGGGCTTGCTGTTGCGTTGTGGTCTGTTGTTGGGCGACGGTGGCGGCTGGTAATGCGCCACAAGCCGATGTAGAAAAGACGAAGTTATACGTGCCGCGTTGGAGTTGAAGTTGCGGGTTATCCGCATATTTGAGCGCGTAAAGCGTCGCGCCACCGCCTTGTGCAACCATTTGGTGCGCGTCGCTGTTGTAGGCGCGTGTCAGCGCATTAGAGACTTGCTGCATGGATGCGGTAAACGCCCATGTGCCTTGACCGTTGTCAATCGGCCATACGCTCATGCCGCCATCACAATAAACAACGGCAGTCGCGGCACCGTCAGGGTTCAAGCGTCCATCGTTAGCTGTGGACGAATTCGATATGCGCCCGATGATTAACCCGGCGAATAGCCCGATGATAAGTACAGTTAACGGCCATACCCAATACGGCCTACGCAATTGCGGCATACAACCCTCTCAGACGTAACTTGTACAAGTTTCATGTATTGTACGCCTGAGTAGGGGCAAAACCTTGAGATATTTATGTTTTAGAACAGACTTACGACCAGGTTCTAACCCTGGCCGCTTCAACCTAATTTTTCAACGGAGAAATCCATCGCTACGATGTAAGAATCGTCCAGCAAAAGCAGCTTTTGCGGTGGCGCTTCTTTGGGCTTTTCCCCTGGGATAATCTTGGTTTCGGCTTGTTGTTTCTCGAAGACGGGAGCCAGGGCTTTAGCGAGTGGCTCCGGCATCTGACCGACGAGATCGCCGCTACTGGTGAAGACCTCCATTAGGGGCTTGCTGGTGTTCAGGTAATCTGGGACGTGCCGCCAATCGCCAAATACGCTGGAATACGTTTGGATGAGGCTCAGCAGCAGCGCGTTAGGGTCTTGCAGTTGGCCGCGATAAAACAGGCCCACAGGTTGACTGTTGTATTGATAGAGTAGGGGATGGTCTTCATCTGCTTTGTGCTGTGCGCCGCTGAAGATGCCCACACTTATGCGGTGCTCTTGCACGCCAATCGCTCGCACTAAATACCGCGCTTTATCGCGCAGGCCGTTGGCTTCCTCGTCAAATTCCGTCGTCGCAATCATCAATTGCAAGGTGTCCGGCACCGCGTCCATTTGGATCATGAGGAATACGCCGTAGCCTTGCGGCGCGTTGATTTCGTCCAGCAGTTGATTGAGTAAGGTCATAAGCGGATGCTTTCTCGTTGATTAAAAGTTGATCCCAAGGCGTTTGAGCGCCCATTCCGGGTGTGGGTAGTCGCTCTGTTGGATGCTGTCGATGGCGGCTTGTGAGTCGTAATCAACGGCGCGAAGGTCAATCGTCACATCCCCATCAGCAAAGGTGAACAGCCCCCATTGGGCTTGGCCGGGCGCGTCGAAGCTCATGCCCACGCTGCCCACGTTAATCATGCGCCAGTTGC
>DAOTTT010000442.1:0-2182 GCA_034437635.1 Anaerolineae bacterium
CATCCAAGCGGAAGCCTGGATTATCAACAGTTTGAGCGGCGCTGTTTTCCCGGCTGTGCCGGATACCCGCGCCCCTGGGTTTTATACGCTCCCCGTATATGGTGGCGTTTACATTAGCGAGAATAACTTGGGCACACTCCCACCGAAAGATTTACCCGGTATAGAACCGCTTCTGATGATGATGGCTGTGGATGGTTATGATCTTGCGGTGCATCGTCTGGTGCCAGCCGGGGAAGCGGCGTTGCCAGGTGATGTGATTAATGTGCCATCGCAGCAAGGGTTGACACTGCATCGGGCGCAACTGATCCAAGAGGGTGAGCTATATATGCTCATGACGGCATGGCGTGTGGATGCACCGCCGGATGCTGTCGCGGATTGGATTTTGCAGCCCTTCATCCATGCCTATGATGCTAATGGCGAACGGGTGATTAACACCAGTGGGGAGGGCTTACCCGGTTATCGCTGGTCTGTGGGGGATATACACATCTACTACACGCCGTTACCTGTGCCGGATGCTCCCGCGTGGCCGTTGACGCTCCAAGTGGGGCAGTTTGACGGGGCAAAAGGCGCAGGGCTTACTTTCCTGCCGCCGGATGCCGACCCGGTTGGCGCGGTGACATTGCCCTTTGTCATGACGGATTAGCGCCCCTATGTGGTGTGCTTGCCGTTGCTTTTGTTCAGGCGCTTTTGATAGTAGCGGGCTTCATCGCGCACAAAATCCACCGTGCCTGCAATGGTTGGATTAGGGGCGGTGTTGGCCGGGAGCGTGTAGACATTGCGGTAGACGGCATGATCTTCAATGCGAACGACCCCGACCTGTGCTTTTTCCACGCTTTGCAGGGTGAGCACACCGCGCTTCCACTGCGTCTCTGCTTCTGGATGCAAAACAACATAGGCCATGACATCATCATGAGGTCGTAACTCGTCCTGCTGGCTGGCGACGAACACCAGGCCATCTTCCACATAGGGATGATCGTCATCAACCATGCCGAGCATAACTTGCTCTACCAGTCGATTGCGGCTTTGTGCGGAGATGATGCTTTGCACGTTGGCGACGTTGTAGCCCATTGCATCCAGCGCCACCAGCGTAGAGCGGCCAGCGGTGACATCACACGGCCACACATGCGGCGCACAGCTTTCGCCCAAGTCCGCTATGATGGTGCGCCCGTCTAGGTCATGCTTGAGCGATTGGATGAACGTATGCAAGCGGGGGAGCAGGTCTAGCTCCCCAAGAATTTGATAGGTATAGATGATATTTAGCGGTGTTTCCATTCGGGTTGGCGCTTTTCGATAAAGGCGTTCATACCTTCTGTACGGTCTTCTGTGGCGAAGAGCATATAGAAGTTTTTCTTCTCAAATTGTAAACCATCCTCTAAGCCGACTTCAAAGGCTTTGTTGACGGCATCTTTTGTGAGTTTAATCGCAATGCGGGATTTTGCCGCGACTTTTTGCGCGATGGCAATCGCTTGATCTAGGTAACGCTCAACTGGCATAACATGATTGACCAGGCCATAGCGTAGGGCTTCTTCCGCGCTTAAGCGTCGATCTGTGAGGCACATTTCCATTGCAATTGCCTTGCCAACGGCGCGTGTAAGGCGTTGTGTGCCGCCAGCACCGGGCAAAATCCCCAGGTTGATTTCTGGCTGACCGAACTGGGCGGTTTCGCTGGCGACGATCATATCGCAGATCATGGCGATCTCGCAGCCACCCCCTAGCGCGTAGCCACTCACCGCCGCGATGATCGGCTTGCTGATGCGTGTCATTCGCGCCCAATCGGTGAAGTCGTCCATAATCATATCGCTGGCGGTTGTGTCCGCCATTTGCTTGATGTCCGCACCAGCGGCAAACACGCGATCCGACCCGGTGAGCACAATGGCGCTGATGCTATCATCGGCATCAAAGGCTTCCATCGCCGTGAAGATTTCATCAGTAATTTGTGCATTGAGCGCGTTGAGCGCCTTGGGGCGGTTCATGCGGATAAGGCCAATGCCTGCCGTTGGGGTTTCGGCTATAATCGTTTCGTAATCAGCCATAAGTTTTACTCCGTAAGAAGTCAACAGTTTGAGTTTAAATTCACTCTGACATTAAGAAGCCACTACCTCTGGTAGTGGTGTAACATCGGTTCTACCAGTTATTGTATGGTATAATCAAATTATCCCAAAGGCACACCACATACGTGGTG
>DAOTTT010000443.1:0-19786 GCA_034437635.1 Anaerolineae bacterium
CCTGTGCCAACTGCACCATCCGTTGTCGCCTTTGTTGTGCCGCAGCAAGAGCAAAATGACGGCTCCATCGTCCATGTAGTACAAGAAGGTGACGTACTTGCCTCTATCGCCGTCGCTTACGGCGTTAGCATAGACGAAATCCGCGCATTGAACCCGGAAATCGGGCAAGGGCGCTTTTTACGCATCGGCCAAGAATTAACTATTCGCCGCTCACAAGGTGCACAGCAACAACAAGGCAACCAGCAACAAGGCAATCAACAACAAGGCAGTCAGCAACAAGGCAGTCAGCAACAAGGCAATCAACAACAAGGCAGTCAACAACAAGGCAGTCAGCAACAAGGTGGTCTACCCGCACAGCAAGGTGACAATCAGCAAGGCGGCCAACAACAAGGCGGCCAACAGCAAGGTCAAGGTAATCAACAGCAAGGTAATCAACAGCAAGGCGACGGCGTTGCCCTGCAACCCCAACAACCACAGCTTGATGTCGAACTCAGCACGATTTACTACTGGGTCAATGACATCGCAGAAACCCGTAGCTTCTACACCGACTTAATCGGCCTGGAAGAGACGAGCTTCTTTGAAGAAGACGGGTCTGGGCTGGTCGTTTACGATGCGGGTAATGTCGAAATCATCTTCCTACAAAGCGCCGACGAAATTCCAGTCATCGAAGATTGGGCACGGCAACCGAACTATGACGGCGGCGTCATCGAAGAACCGTCCTTCGTCATCCGCGTGACAAGTGAGGAATTTGATGCCATCATCGGGCGCATTGCTGGATCCGGTGCATCAGTATACAACGACTCGGTATTGGTGCCGCAGGTCGGCCAGCAGGCGCTCTTCATGCGCGACCCCATGGGTAACACCGTTCAAATTTTGACTGAAAGCTCTTAACAAGATTGGGTGTAGTTAAAGCTTACGCCCTCCCTCTTTATCGTGGAGCATGATTATGCGTTTATGGTTCTTATGGTTAGCGTTGGTTCTGCTCATCAGCGGGCAGACCAGCGCACAAGGCGATAATCTGCTCCGCGACCCTGGGTTTGAGAATACCAGCATGAAAGCCGTCGCCACAGATGAAGGCGATGGCACGGCATTTTCCGTCAATACGGACTGGAACGGTTGGTATGCTACGTCCCCACGCACCGCAGATTGGCAAAATCGCATACCCAACGGCACCGGGCGCAACAATGCCGGGGTCGGTTTTGTGCGCAGCGGCAATCGTTCGATGGAAATTAGCCGGGGCTTCGCCACATTTACCGCTGCCGTTTATCAAACCGTTGATGTGCCGCCGGGCGCGACCGTACAGGGGAGCGCCTGGTACGTTATGGACCTAAGCGAAGGCGCTAGCGCATCAGCGCGGGTGGGCATCGACCCAAATGGCGGCGCAAACCCTTATGATGGCGATATTGCGTGGTCGTCATGGGGGGGCAATCAACTTGCGACAAACGGCTTTCGCCAATTGAGCGTGGAAACTGTGGCTACGGGCGGCCAAGTGACGATCTTTTTATTCGCCACACAGCGCGTCCCAACAGAAGCCAACGGTATTTTTTGGGATGATGCCGTTTTAAGCGTTGTCTCCGCGCCGGACGGTGGCGGCAACAACCCACCGCCTGATAATAACGGTGGCGATCCACCACCGCCAGATACTAGCGAGGATGCCCCTGCCCCGCGTGCCACACAGGTAAACATCACGCCACAGGCCGCGCAAGAAGATGGCTCGATTATTCATGTCGTCGGCACAGGCGAAACCACCTCTGCCATCGCCAGGGCTTACAACGTCCCCTTAGATGACGTGCTAGCACTCAACCCGCAAATTGGCGATGGACGCTTAATCCGCGTCGGCCAGCGGTTGACGATCCGCCCGGCACCGGAAGCCGAGCCGCCGCCACGCTCAACGACGCTCCCCCCGGCGACCTTTACGCCTTCACCAACGGAGCAGGCCGCCGAACCAACGCCCACCGTCGTGCTTGATGGTGCGCAAATCTGCGCGTTGATCTACCAAGATACTAATCAAAATCGTCTGCGTGATGTCGATGAGACAGCATTAGCCAACGGCACTATTCAGCTTGAGCTTGACGACTCCCAAGTAGAGGTCTTTTTGACGGACAACAACCCGGAGCCGTTCTGCTTTGCCGGGCTAGAGCCAGGGAGTTATACCGTTATCGCTAGCCCGCCAGCGGGCTACACACTCATCAGCAGCGGCAGGCGCTTAGTCGATGTGCAAGGCACCACCCAGTTGACAGTCGCTTTCGGCGCGGTGCGCACTGGGCAGGAAGTCGCTGAACCACAACAACCGCCGGATACAGATGAACTCATCCCGCAAACGGTGGACGACAGCCCCAGCGATGAAGAGCAATTAGTGCAGATCGTCGGCTTGATGATCTTCGGTTTCGCCGCGATGACCCTCGTCTTAGGTGGCGCAGTCGTCTTTATGGTTGGACGACGCTACAGAGGATAACCCCATGCGCTTATTATTCCTTTTGTTCATTATCTGGGCATTGCCCACACAAGCCCAAGATAGCAGCGGGCAGTTCTGCGTGCGCGCGTTTGAAGATCGCAACGCTAACGGCGTGCGCGACCCAGATGAGGTGTTTATTCAAGCCGGTTTGACGGCGAACTTGCAAGACGCTGACGGCGTAGTGATCGCCACCCAACGCATCGAAGACTCGCCCACGCGCAGCCAGGGCTTAATCTGCTTCCAAAATCTAACAGATGGGCAATATGGCCTTTTTGTAACGACGCTCGACTTCATCCCGACCACAGCCGATAGCTTCGTCACGGGTATTCAAGCCGGGCAACTGCCAGCCTTGCTGGAATACGGCGGTCAACGCATAGCGCAGCAGACCGTAGCAACACCCTTAGAAAGCACCTCAGAAGACACGGACGATGGCTTACAACGTATTTTAGTCGCCTTCGGTGGCGGCTTAGGCGCAATGGTCATTGTGAGTCTGATCGGCTTAGTAATCTTTTTCATCTTCTTGCGCCCCAAAGCAGACCACCCAAAGCAAACGCCCCAGCAACCGCCACCTGATCCAGACGCGGCGTTCCGCCCACCACCTAAATATGACGATTTTCAAGATTTATAGGAGTAATTTTATGCGTATGATATTGATCGGCCTTGTGGCACTTTTGGCAGGCTGCGGCGGCGCATCAATCCCCACCGGGGATACCAGCACGACCGAACGCAATGCTGATGCCGATGTCATCTTCGTAGAGGCGACCTTGCAATCTGGCAATAGCTGGCGCTTTAGCGTCACTGTGCGCCACCCGGATACCGGATGGGACGACTACGCCGATGGCTGGGATGTCATCTTGCCTGATGGCACGGTGATCTTGCCCAACCCCGATGACCCGTTTACACGCCTGCTGCTGCATCCGCACGAGAACGAGCAACCGTTCACACGCAGTCAGTCCAACATCATCATCCCAGAGAATGTGACGACCGTCACCGTGCGAGCACATGATATTGTCGATGGCTTCGGCGGGCAGGAAGTCGTCGTTGACCTCACCAGTAGCGGCGATACCGACTATACGGTCAACCGCTAACCTACGCCAAGACTACGCTCACCCCACGCCGTTCTTGAATACCCCCGCCGATTGGGGGGACGGCAATGCGTGTGCGTGCTATAATTTAGGCATAAGGTTCACGTAAGAAAGAAACGAGGCACATCATGAGATTTTCCCGCACCATTATTTTTTCGTTAATCCTTAGCCTGTTGAGCGTTGGCATGGTCGCCGCACAGGATGCTGATGATTTTGATCTTCCCATCCTTGAAAATGGGGATAGCGTCAGCGGCGTATTTACCGATACACAGGACACCCAAATTTTCGCATTCTTCGGCAGTGAGGGCGATAGCATCACTTTGCACATGCGCCAAGTGCCGGACGAAAGCCCGCTCGACCCGCTGCTAATCGTCATCAACGCGGAAGGCCGTGTGATTGCCGCTGATGATGACGGCGCAGAAGCGCCCTTCTACTCCGCGAAAATAGAAGGCTTTAGCCTGCCGGAAGACGGCCTCTATTTTGTCATCGCCACCCACAATGGTGCACTCATTAACACGCTGTCGGATCAACTCGGCGACGATACGATGAGCGCCGGGCTGGAATACGAACTCGACATTCGCGGGATCACCACGCCGGATAACGACGACTTCCCGCCGCTGGTAAGTTTAAATAATGGCGAAGCGATCATCGAAATCAACGAGACAACGCCCGTTTCGCTGCTCACATTGACCATCGAAGATGCACGGCGTATCAGCATAGCAACCGCCGCTGTCGATGGCGAAGTTGATACGATCTTGTGGTTGTTCGCGCCGGGCGGTATGCGCATCGGTTTAAACGATGACGCGGACGGGGCAGCACCCTATTCATTGATTAACAGCCTACCATTGGAAGAAGAAGGCACCTATATCGTCATCGTGACAGGCTACTTGTTCGAGCAAACCAGCAATCTTGATTTCGACTGGGAGCAAGACGGCATTGTCCTTGTCGTAGCGGAGTAAACGACAATTGATGTGCCTCAAGCCTGCTTACATCGTGTGAGCAGGCTTTTTATCCTGCTACGGGTTGAGTTCAATCACATCCAGCGCAAAGGGCAACTGCGGCTCTTGTAGCGGGCTAACAATGCTGGCCGAGTCAAAGTTCGTCACATACAGGCGATCCGCCAATAACGCGACATCGCTCGCCCCTCTAAAGTTCGTCGCAATCTGCGTATAAACGCCATCACGCAATTCCACGATACCACCTTCCAAAGCGGCGATATAAATCACGCCATCATCCGCAATCGCCACACCATCGAATAAGGGCGCGTCGTCGTTGCCATCATATGTATAGAGCAAGGTCGTCTCTTGGGTATCAAGCGCGATGCGATACACGCGCCGCTCATCGCTGGAGTCGGTTAAGATGATCGCGTCGTTGGTGGGATCATAAGCCAAGCCGGTTGGTGATAGATCGGTGTCATCTTCCGGCGCAGACCAAAATACAGATGCATTACCCTCGGCATCATAAGCGATAATCTCGCGCCGCCCGCGATCCGTCACCAGCACACGGCCATCCGGCAACGCCAGAACGTCATCCGGCGAACTTAAGCCCGTTTCATCTTCCGCAAAGCCTGTCAACTGCTCCGGCGTAGACCCAGGCCGGAAGCGCCATAACACCCCACCAGCAGAACGCGGGTTTGAAGTCAGGCGATCCAACACATAAAGCGTCCCGTCAGGGCTAACAGTGATCCCCGTCACAGAGCCGATCAATTCTTCGGTATCCGGCAACGTGCGGACAGTGCCGTCTAATTCGACCTCGTAAATAGCTCCGGTGACGTAACTCGCGGTATAAATGCGTGTATCCGACACCGCAATAGAAGCCGGGTACACTTCATCGCCAGGTAGTTCCACAAATTGCCCAACCGTAACCGTATCCACAACGGCGACGGCTTCCGCACGGGGTTGGGTGTTGATGGTAAAGGAGATCAAAAGCAACACAATTGCTGCCATCAACGCCAAGCCACCGCCAAACACCATAAAAAAGATAAAAATACGCTGTCCACGACTGAACATCTGTAAGCGTTCGATCATCTACCTTATATCCTTTTGCTTGTCTTCGTAACTGCTCCAATGTACCATCATATGATAAAAAGGAAATAATGGTTTAAGGAAACCTGCATGTATGATCGCCCACATTTAAACGAACTACTCGACGCAGTACGCCATCATATGGAAGAAAGCATCATCCCAGCCGTGCGTGTAAATCGCAAATTGTACTTTCAGACGCTCGTTGCCATTAACGTGCTACGCATCGCCGGGCGCGAGCTTGAGCATGGGGACGCGCACGCCCGCGCCGAGTGGCAACGCCTGAGCCAATTAATGCACACCGATGACCCGCTCCCCGCCGACCGCACCGAAGCGCAAGCGGCGTTAATGGCGCGTAACCAACAATTGGCGGAAGACATCCGCGCCGGGACGTTTGACGACAATCCCCGCGCCGTCTTCGATCATCTGATGACCAGCAGCATCGAACAACTGGAAGTTGCTAACCCCCGCTTTTTGCAATTGCTCGTGCTGGAAGCCAACGACCCCGAACGCGATGCGTGGCATAATCGCTAAAGAATCAAAAAACCCGATGTCATAATGGCATCGGGTTTTGTGCCGCAGGACGGACTCGAACCGTCGACCCATGCATTTTCAGTGCATTGCTCTACCAGCTGAGCTACCGCGGCTTGTTTGTTGCGATAATTGGAATTATAGTCTTTGCCGATACGCATGTCAAGGCATAAAGGCTACGCAAAGCTAGGGGCTAGCAACCCAAAAGTGCGGAAAAATCCGCGCCTTGCTATCTTATGGTACGACCACAAGATAGCGTGGACAGGGTCTTTATTGTCTTAGACGGCAAGAATGCCGTCCCTACGAAGAATTACGAACGCTTTGTAGTGGGCGCATTGGAATGCGCCCACCGCATGAAACCCACATCCACGTTTTTCTGTGGTTCTATCTGATCTGATATAGATGGCAAATGCTAGCTCTGGCCTTGCCCTAAGCTAAAGCCGAGCTTATCCCCGTACATATACAGGTTCTCGGTCTTGATGAAGTCGAAGCCGTGTTCGTGGGCACGTTGTAGCAGGTTCACGATAGCCTGATGCGAGATCGTCCCGCCGGGGCGCGGGCCTTCGCCGGGGATCTGGAAGCGACAGCGCCAGTGGTCGGTGCAGAAGGTTTCCGGTGCGCCGTCCGGCCATACCTTTTGCCCGCGATTGGTAATCATCACCAATTCCAATTGATCGCCGTTGATCTGGCTCAGTTTCTCGGCCAGTTCATCCGGGCTGCGGCCTTCTTCATCCCATGCCAGGAACAAGTCCACACCGACTAATTCTTTGTTCGTCTCGTGCAGAATACGCGCCGGTTGTGCGAGGGGTAACCCGGCATCGCCTTCTTCAAAGTGGACAGGATGCAGCATCTTAGGCCGTTCGCCCAGGCGGTCGATGATGGCTTGGGCGAAGTCTTGCGTGTTGACGCGCTTCTTGCTCACGTTTTCTTGGTAAATATCCCCGGTATGCACGCCGTCTTCAATCGTCTTGAGCCAGGCGTTGCGGATGTTCTCCGCGACTTTGTACTGCTTGATGTGGATGAGCAGCAGCATACCCGCATACAGCAAGCCGGACGGATTAGCGATACCTAACCCGGCAATATCTGGCGCAGAGCCGTGCACAGCCTCGAACATCGACACCTGCTGGCCCATATTAGCCGACCCTGCCAACCCCACTGAGCCGGTCAACTGTGCGGCGATGTCGCTCACCACGTCGCCGTAAAGGTTGGGCATCACGATCACGTCGAACGCTTCCGGTTCGGTAGCCGCTTTCGCCGCGCCAATGTCGATGATCCAGTGTTCTTTTTCAATTTCCGGGTATTCTTCGCCAATTTCATCAAATACATCATGGAATAAACCATCGGTCATCTTCATGATGTTATCTTTGGTGAAGCAAGTGACCTTGGTGCGATGGTTGAGACGGGCGTATTCAAACGCATAACGCACGATGCGCTCACTACCAGGGCGCGAGATCAGCTTGAGGGTTTGATACACCTCTTCCGTTTGGCGATGCTCGATCCCAGCGTAAAGGTCTTCTTCGTTCTCGCGGATAATGACGATGTTGACCTTAGGGTGCTTGGTATGCACAAATGGATGATAACTTTGCACAGGGCGCACGTTGGCATACAGGCCAAAGGTCTTGCGCAGCGTTACGTTGACACTTTTATAGCCGCCGCCCTGGGGCGTTGTCAGCGGCGCTTTGTAGAAGACCCCGGTGCGGCGCAAGCTATCCCAGGCTTCCGGTGCGATGCCGGTAGAATTGCCTGCGAGATATTCTTTTTCTCCGATACGAATTTCTTCGATGTCGATCTGTGCACCGGCGGCTTCCATAATTTTGATACACGCTGCCATGATCTCTGGCCCGATACCGTCGCCAGGTGCCACTGTGATCGGCACTTTATTGGTCATACAATTGCCTCCGAATAGTCTACAACTTAACGCGATGATTATAGCACGCAGCCAAAACATTCCCTATACTGGTATCGTTTTAGCACATCAAAGGAAAATTTATGCTTGATACAATTATCAATGTGATTTTGCCGATCTTGTTAGTAATGGTCATCGGCGGTATCTATGGCCGTTTGATGAAACCCAACCCCAAGACGATCTCTAGCTTGATTATTTACGTATTCGCCCCGGCGTTGATTGTCGTCGGCCTAGCTAACGTCGATGTAGACGGCACAACATTCATCAATGTCAGTGTGTTGACATTTGGCGTGGCGATCATCATCACCATTTTGAGTATTTTTATCTCTCGCATCTTACGGTTTGATTTGCGGACGGAGAGCGCCCTCATCTTGAGTGTCATCTTGTTCAATGGCGCAAATTACGGATTGCCGTTCAATCTTTATGTGTTTGGAATAGAAGCGGAGAATATCGCTATTCTCTACTATTCGATCTCGATCTTGGTCACCAATACACTGGGTATTTACATCATCTCACGCGGAGAAAACGTCAAAACACTTCAGGCAATGAGTAATATCTTCCGTATTCCGTTGTTTTATGCGGCCATCATCGGCATTGGCTTAAACCTGCTTGGCGTGCGTATCATCGCCGATCCCGCGTTGGTTACACCAGACATGAACACCATCCCCATCCCCATCGCCCGAGTGATTGACATCTTGGCCAGTGGGACGATCCCGGCTATGCTTGTCCTCATTGGTGTGCAGATCAGCCAACTGACCATTAATGTGCATAAACTGCGGCCTATGCTCGTCGCCACTGCATTGACGCTTGTCGTCTCACCATTCATCACGCTGATACTGGCAAACATTATCAACCTGGAGAGCTTGGCAACACAGGTCGGCATCATCCAGCACGCGATGCCCACTGCGGTGATCGCCAGCGCCCTCGCCACACAGTTTGATAGCGATAGCGAACTCGTCGCGGGGACGTTGCTCCTCAGCACCGGCTTGAGCATCCTATCCTTGAGCGTCTGGGTGCAGATTGTTTAACGCAAAAAGCCTGTCGAAGATCAACAGGCTTTAATCAGTGTAGCGTTTCAGCTTATCGGGAGATCGTAACCGGGGTGCGGACGACATCAACGGTGTGCTGCACCTTCTTACGGCGGATTTGATGCCACAGTACCTTGGCAAGCATACGTGGTTGGAAGACGACTGTCGGCGGATTGGTCATGTTCATGGTATCGATGAACAAGCGATGGGCAAAACGATCGTATGCAGCGACGTTGTGCACCTGCTTGACATACCAGTTCGCCAAACGGACAGCCATCGGCACATGGTCAGCGGCTTCGGGATGGCGCATGTCTTCGCCAGTGGCAGCCTGCCAAGGCACATCAATCACTTTAGCGACGGCCTTTTGATAGCGTTGGCTGAAGCCGCTTAAATCCGCTTGCTGCTTGAACTGCTTTTCCAGTTGCGCATCCAGGGTTACGGCATCCAGCGCGCTGGTGGTCATGCCTTGGCCGAAGATGGGGTTAAAGCTGCAAAGCGCATCCCCTAGCACGACCAGACCATCCGGCATAGCTGGGAGCTTCTCGTAATTGCGGCGCAAGTTGGACGGCGTGCGGTGCGTCACAAAGTCAGAAACAGGCGTGGCATGTTGCAAAAAGGCGGCAATATGCGGCTGCTGCATGTTCTGCGCATAACGGAGGAAACCCACCTCATCTGTGGGCGGCACTGTGCCCAATTTGCCTGTCATGGTGACGATATAATGACCGTCTTCTACCTGTCCGACCAAACCAAGCGTTTTATCCGGGGCTTGCCCATAAACAACGATGACCTTCCAATCCGGGTTGAAGCCCTCCGGCGCTTTATACACCCGGCTTACATAGCGCATGTTGATCTTCAGTTCAGACACAGGGACTTCGCCAAAGCCCATCTGTGCCAGCCATTGCGCCGTGCGTGACCCACGCCCGGAGGCATCGACCACAAGATCAGCAGCGAGCGTCTGCGGTTCACTATCAGCGCGGAAGAACACACCCGTGATGGTCGTATCGGTGCGATCGTACCCGGTGACGGAAACCCCAGTCATCACGTTAACATTCGGGATCGCCAGCACCCGTTGGCGCACATGCCACTCCAAGCGCGGGCGGGTGACGCTGTAGACAATATCGCCATGATCCATCGGCACGCGCCAGTTGCCCAAGTGATACTGCTTCAAATCGCGGCACAAGTCCATCGGCACCGCCCCTTCCGCCACCAGGTCATCGAACAAGCCCGGGAAGAACCCTTCGACAATATCCATACCACGCTTAAGCAAAATATGAATGTGGTTGCCCTGCGGCACACCCTTACGCGGGATTGCGCGTTCTTGGAGGTTGTCGCGCTCTAACAGGACGACTTCTTCAAAATGGTTGGATAAAACCCGTGCGGCCAAAAGCCCGGCCATGCTCCCACCGATAACGATTGCTTTTTGACGGTTCATTGCTGCTCTCCTTAATCATTTAACCTTATGAATCTCATGATAAGGATCAAACGCCTATAAACCGCTTAGAGCGCATTACGTTATTTATTTCTCTTTGTTACGAAAAGCAAAAACCCCCGGCACATCATACCAGGGGCTTTCGTTTTCACTTGAGAAGAGGTATCAGGTGCCCGTTATCCAGGCACCCTCCCCCCACCAGCTTGCGCGGGCTACTCGTCGGACGTGTTGATGTCCAGCGGCAGCTTCGGCGGCAATTGCTCGCCGCGGCTGGCGTTTTCTTCTGCCGGGCTATTCTGCGGGTCACGGTCGTTGCTCTCGTCCACCGTTAACTGTGACGCTTCTTCGTTCACAGCGATGGCCGGGGCATCGATCGGGAGTGCTTCCACAGAGTAGATGTTGTTGTCGTTCGTCGCGCCTACGGTTGCTTCGGTCGTCGCCTCGGTCTCCACGTTGGAGGTGAAGATCAAGGTCGTCGATTCGCAGAACCAGGTCGGCGCGGTGTCGAAGACACCTTCAAACTCGCCATCGTTGCGCGTAATCAAGCGGGTTGCGCCCGTCTCAATCTCGTACACATAGATGTCGTAGATGTTGTTGACTACGTTGCTTTGGTAAGCAATCAGGTTGCTGTCCGGTGAGAACGCATGGTTCAGCGCGTTACCGCCCAGTTCCGATACGCGGGTCACATCGCTGCCGTCCACGTTCATCACGTAAACTGCGCTTTGGTCGCCTGTCGCATCGTCCACGAAGCTACGGAAGCCCACGTACTCACCGTTACGGCTGTACTGCGGATCGTAGTTATCCGCGTCCGGCTGCCCTTCGATCCGGGTGATGGTCGGGTTATCGAACCCACCGCTCAGATCCATCTCGAAGATTTGCCACACACGTTCACCCGCTTCGTTGATGTAGCGGTCGCTCTGGAACAGCAGCTTGCTGCCGTCTTCGCTGAAGAACGGATTGATGTCGTTCGCTGCGTTGCTCGTCAGGCGGAACTTCTGCCCCGTCATCAAGTCAACCAGCATTAGATCCCAAGAGCCGCCCTCGCCTGCGTAGACTGTCGTCTCGTAGGCCAGCAACATACCGTCCGGTGACCACACGGGGTCGAGGTCCATCGCATTCTCGTTGATCGAGACGCGGCGGGTCGTCCCGGCCACATCATCCACACGGCTCACGTAGATCTCCCAGTTCGGGCGCAAGCCTTCGCTGTCGCGCGTACTGGTGAACGAAATCCACAGGCCATCCGGTGAGCGTGACGGTGCCAGGTCAATGGCTTCCACACCTTGTGTCAGGTTCAGGTCACCTTCCAGGCCGTCGGGCAGTTCGCCCAGGCGGAAGATTTCCCAGTCGCCGGTGATGTCGGTGTGATATGCCAGCCAATCCGGGCAGATCGCCTCACCGACGACCAGCGGTTCCCAATCCACGAGCGGTTGCTCGGTGTCCGGGCCGCAGTTTGCCGGGTTCATGTCGATGAGCGGGAACCCGTCATCGCCAATGGTGATGTCGCCACAAATCACTTCCGGCGGTGTCTCTGGGGTGGTTTCCGGTGTCGGTTCCGGTGTCACGTCGGTGCCGTAGCAGCCATCTGCAACATCCGTCAGGACAATCGGGGCTTCACCCGGTACCGTGACTTCTAAGGTCGCGGTATTGAACGGGCCGACGAACTCGGAGCGGAACGGCAGGGCCGTCACGGTACCGCTATCGACGACGTTACCATTGGCGATTAGTTCGTAGCTCGGCAGTTCTGCCGATGGCAGCAGTGTGCCACCCGTATTCACGATATTGATGACGAACGCACCATCTTGGCCGTAGCAGATCAGATCTGCCGCGTAAGCAGGCGGCTCGTAGCAGTTATCCAGCGTAAAGGCTTCGGCGGTCAGTTCACCTTCGTCACCCAGCGTCACCATCAGCGTCAAGGACGCATACGGGCCGCGATAGGTTTCGTTGAACGGCAAGCTGTTGACCGTGCCTTCATCGATGACGGTACCATCTTGGTCTGTCACCGTGTAGGTCGGCAGGTCGCTCAGCGGTGTGCCACCCAGGTTTGTGATGCTGAAGCTAAACGCCCCGTTGTCATCCAGGCAGATACCGGACGGCTCGTAGACGGGCGGCTCGTAGCAGCCGTCGTTGGTCGTCTGGGCATAACCGATGAAGGGATCTTCGCTCGTGATTGGTGCAAAGAACAGTTCGCCTGTTTGTACACCGAACGTTAGCGACTCGTACATCCCGGTGATTTCACCAGCGAACGGCGCGTTGTTGCTGCCGGACGCGATGATCTGGTCGGTGCTGTCGTCACGCAGGAACCAGCTCGGGACAGGCTCATCGCCCATCGGCGTGCCGCCTACGTTGGTGAAGCTGTAGAGGAACGTGCCGTTGCTGCCTTCCAAGCAGATCAGTTCTGGCTCGTAGCGCGGCAGTTCGTAGCAGTCTTCGTTCGTCGCAGTGACTTCGTCCACGCCTGGGCTGGAGATCGCGGCGCTCACCTGTTGATACGGCCCCGTCAGGGACAGTTCAAATGGGAAGCTCACGTTCTCTTCAACGCCGAGGCCAACGCCACCACCATTGACGATTGCATAGTCGTAGGTCAGGGTCGGGCCTTGGCCCACAGGCTCACCGCCGATGTTGTCGGCTGTGATCGTGAAGACCCCGTTTTCTTGCGCACAGATCACGTCCAGGACGTATTCCGGCGAGGTGTAGCAGCTATCCAGGGTGACAGCTTCGACGGTCGTGCTGCCTTCTGTCGTGGTGACAGTCAGCGTTACGCTGTCGTAGCGGCCTTCCACGCGGATGGTTTCACCCAGGGTTACGGGTTCATTGCTGGCCAAGATTTCCGTGCCGTTTTCGCCTACTGCTTCAAGCGTGTAGGTGACGCTGGCATCGTCCATCACAGGCTCACCACTGATGTTATTCACCACGAAGGTGAAGACACCATTTTCTTCCGCATCGCACACACCTGTCGGTTCGTAAACCGGCGGGGTGTAGCATGTGTCGTTGTTGGCTTCTGCCGTTACAAATTCGCCGTCAGAGCTGACTGCGCTCACGGAGACGTTGCTGTACGGCCCGGTCAGGGTTTGGCTAAACGGCAGGCTTGCGTCCGGCACGTCGGAGACGATCGTCGGTTGCTCGGTGGATTCCGCTGTGACGCTGATATCAACGGTGGACAGCGGGTCGCCGCCATTGTTGACCACGTTCAGTTGGAATACGCCGTTGCCGCCACCTTCACCGCTCAAGCAGATGACTTCCGCCACAATTTCCGGTGCCACGTAGCAATCGCTGTTATCGGCGCTTGCCGAGAGCGTCTCGCCCGCGTACACGTTCAATGTCACGTTGTCATATTGCCCGGTGAGGCTATCGCTAAACGGCAGGCCGTCCGTACCCAGGCTCACGATGCCTTGGCTTTCACCGTCGATGACGATTTCATAGCTCGGCAAGGTTTCCAGGATTTGGCCGCCTGTGTTGGCGATGCTCAGGTTGAATGTCCCGTTGCTGCCTTCCACACAGATCACTTCTGGCATGTAGTTCGGCTCTTGGAAGCAGTCCGGCGTGCGGGCGGCTTCTCCTGCACCTTCACCACTCGTGAAGTTGAAGACCAAGCCTTCATATTCACCGGTGTAGTCCAGCGTGACCGGGAAGTTAGTGCTACCGTCGAAGCTACCGCTTGCAACTGCGTTGCCGTTGGTATCGACGATTTCGTAGCTAATCGCGGAGGTACCTTCAACGAAGGGGCCGCCGTTGTTGCTCGCCACGAAGCGGAATTGACCATTTGTGCCGTCGCCTGTCACACATACACCTTCAACCGAGATCCTCGGTGCGGTGTAGCATGTCAGCGGATCCGCTTGCGCGGTGATTGTACCTTCGGTCGTGCTCAGTACCATCACGACTTCGCTGTACGGGCCTTCGAACTGCGCAGGCAGATCGGTGTAGACACCGTTGAACAGTTCAGCGGTTTCGCCTGTTTCCGCGTTGGTTGCGGTCACGACGGCTGTTGCCAGCTCGCCGCTGATCGGCTCGCCACCACTGGCTGTCACGTTGAAGACGTAGATGCCGTTGGCTTCACAGATCCCGCTACCGCTGTATTGCGGCTCGCTGTAGCAGTCGCTGCTGTCGTCGCTGTCGGCTTGTTCGCCGTTGAACGACACAACCGCGCTCACGTCGGTGTATTGGCTGTACGTCGCGTCGAACGGCAACTCGATTGTACCGTTGAACAGCTCTTCTGCGCCGCCGTTAGCGGTCACGATCAAGCTCACAACGTCGCCTTCCAACAGGTCGCCGCCGTCGTTTTCAACAGACACGCCGAACACGCCGTTTTCGTTGGAGTCCACACAGAACACGCTCACGTCTAGTTCCGGTGCGCCGTAGCAATCCTCAACCGTCTTAGCGACTGCGTTGGTCGTGTCCACGCCGTTTTCGGCCACGGTCACGGTTACGCTGCTGTAATCGCCTGTGATGCTGATGCCTGCGATGAGTTCTTCAATGCTACCGCTTTGGATCGGGTTCCCGTCCTGGTCGGTCGCTTCGTAGGTGAATGTGCCGAGCGGGTCGCCCGTCAAGCTGCCGCCGAAGTTGAATACGCCATTCGCATCGCCGCAGACACCGGTCACGGTGACTACAGGTGCGCTGTAGCAGTTCTCAACGCGGGTGGCGCTGCTCACGATGCTACCTTCGGCAACACTTGTGATCTCGATTTGGACCCAGTCCGCTGTCGAGTCGGTGATGTCGCGGGTCAGCGGCAGTTCCGCATACGGAACGCTGCTTTCTTCAATGGTCGCGCCTGTGCTGTCGGTGATGCTGTAGCTCACGCTACCGTCACCCAACACCGGGGTGCCATTGCCCACTGTGCTGATGCCCACTTGGAAGTTACCGTTACCGTCGAGGCAGATGCCTTCCGTAGTCACCTTCGGTTCCACGTAGCAGTTATCGCTGCTGGCGCTGTCGCTGATGTCTGTACCGGAGATCATCGCGGTCGCGCTGACATCCGTGTACTGGCTGAAGCTCTGCGTGAACGGCAGTGTGATTTCGCCGTTGAACAGTTCTTCGCCACCGGTGTTACCCGTCACCAGCAAGCTCACGGTTTCGCCTTCTAACAGGCTACCACCGGTGTTGCGCACGGAGACGATGTACTCGCCGTTGACTTCCGTCTCGTCACAGTAGACATCCACATCCAGCACTGGCTCAATGTAGCAGTCGGCTTGTGTGTACGGGGTCGCCGTGACACTGTCCACGCCGTTGTCGTCAATGCTGACGGTCAGGCTGTCGTATTTACCGTTAATGCTGATACCCCCGATGAGTTCATCCAGGCTACCGCTTTGGACTGCTGCGCCGTCTTGATCGACAACACTGTATGTCAGCGGTTGCGTCGGTTGACCACCCGTTAGGCTGGCGCTGAAGCTAAACACGCCGTTGCCAAGGCACACCCCGCCAATCGTCACGATTGGTTGGTTGTAGCATTCTTCTGCTGTTGCTGTGGCTTCACCCACAACCGTCACACCAGTGTTATTGGTGATCGTGATCGTCAGAGAGGTGATGTCTGGGTCGAATACCGGGTACTCGAACGGCAGATCGCCATAGCTGATGTCGCCGCTGACTAATTCGCCGTTGTTGTCGCTTACCGTGTAGGACACGCTCGCGTCACCGATCGGGGTCACGTCGCCCACGCTACGGATGCCCACGACATAGTTGCCGTTGCCTTCCGCACATTGTGCGTACACTTCCACCGGCGGTTCTGCGTAGCAGTTTTCGGTCGCTACAGAGCTAACTTGTACCGGCGTACCGTTGACGAACATCGTCAGGGATGGAGCTTCACTAATCACTTCGATAAAGCCTGTCGCGTCGAAGTCGGTGATGTCACCGCTCTTGAGCGAAGTCTCGGTGCCGGTGATGACGATATTATATGTCGGGGTCGGCGACCAATCGAAGTCATAGTCGAGTTCAAAGATATGCGAGCCGTTGGCTTCGCCACAGTAGGCATTCGGTGTGTATTCCGGCGCACCCTCGTTGATGACGGTGTGCGTGCAGAACTTATCCAGACCGAATACGCCACATTCGCCGCTATCCGCAGCAAAGGTGCCGATGCCAGCCGTTGGTGCCCAGCCTTCCGGCAGGTTGTTTTCCGTCACGGTGTAGGTACCGCCCGTTGGGACAGCCAAACCGCGTTGGTCAACGACGTTGCTCGGGTTGTTGTAGGCACATTCCAGCGCACCATTAGCCCACGTACAAGTGGCGCTACCGAGGCTGCTGGCGGCTGTGATGCTATAGCCTTCCGGCAGTTGCGGTGCGTCAACACTCGTCTCACCGATGACCCATTCTTTGTCGAAGAGGACATGGTATGCACACGGGTTGCTATTCGCACTGGCGGTTGCTGTTCTACCTGCTAATGTCCAGATTAAGTTGTTACCGTCGAACGGCACTGCAAAGGCCGGATCCGGGAAGAACGCGCTGCGCCCAGGCGGGAAACTGGTCGGCTGACCGAGGTCACCACCCGGTGTAAAGGTGTTGAACGGCCCAACTGGGATTTCAACAATTTCGTCAGTTTCATTCAGATAACCGAAGGATGCGATGTAGCTACCATCGCCCATCTGGGTCACACATTCGAGGATCGGACGGACGTTCGGCGTACCGCAGTCTGTCGTGGCCTCTTGTTCGTATTCGTCGATAAACAGGGTCACATCACCCAAGCCGCCTGTCACGGTGACCGTTGCGGTGGTCGGGTTCAGGGTACCATCTGCTAATTCGACCGTTTCAGGATCAACCGTCAGTTCGCCAGCTTCGGCTTCAGCGCGGACGCTAAAGGCTTCTGCCGGGCCACCGATATTGGTGATCGTGAAGGTCGCTACGCCATCCGCCGAACAGACACCAGATACAGACAGGTCAGGCTCGCCACCACATTCGCGTACTTCCGCACGCGGCGTGGAGTTGCCCGGATGCCCTGGCCGTTGATAGAAGACCATGCGCAGGTCGGTGCCGCCGTATTGCGGCCATTCGAACGTTTCGAATTGACCAGCCGTCAACGGGCCATAGTCACCGCTTTCCAGCAGTGCGCCTTGGTCGGGGCCGTTCATCTCGTACAGTTCCCAGGTACTCGGACCGGCCATGTCGCCGCTGTCTTGACCGTTGGTCACGGTGAAGATTGCGACATTACCCACACACTCGCCGCCCACGAACACGCTGGAGCGATCCCAGCAGCCGTCACGTTCGACGGTGAGGGTTTGGTCACCGAAGGAAACGGTGAACACAACGCCGTTGTTCGGCGGTGTCGGTACGGTGAACGTGGCACGCTCGCCACGATTCAGTGAGAACGGTGTCGTGCCGACAAGTTCAACACTACCTTGACCGCGCAACGGTGCAACAGAGACAGAGGCGGTTTCGCCTTCTTCCATGTCGCCACCTTCATTGACAACGATCAATGAAATGGAACCGTCTTGTTCACATTGGGCAAACGCTGTCAGGAAGGCCGGTTGTTCGCCAGAGCCGCCGCCAACAGTCACTTGCTTAGGAATACTACCCGTCGCACTACCACTTTGGATGTTCATGCTGACGATGTAGCTGCCTGCTTCGTCGTAGTTGTAGCAGGTTGCAGTACCTTCAACCGGAGGTTGGACAGTACCCGCGCCACCATATTCCCAACCGGTGACGACAACGCCTTCGTCTAATTGTGTTGTGAAGCAGACCACGTTACCACCCTGGTAAACCGGGAAGAATGTGGAGCTAGTTTCGATGTCGGAGAAGGTCTTGATGGTGTTCGTCGCGCTGACCGTCAGACCGATTTCGTTGGTCACGCTCAGGCTGACTTCGTAGCTTTGACCCGGTTCGGTGTAGGTATGGCAGACCGTACCTTGATAGCTGCCAGCATCATAAGACACTGTCGGGCTACCATCGCCGAAGTTCCAGACCCAATTTGTCAGGGCCGGGCCATTGCTCGTGGATTGGTCGGTAAAGCAGACTTCGCTACCTGCCAGTACACCATAGCGATCCGCAGAGAAGTTTGCGGAGAGCAGGCCACCAGCCGGGAAGATTGTCACAACAACATTCGCTTCGATGCGGTTGCCCGTTTCACCCTCTGCCGATACGGTGATCGTATATTGGGTTTCTTCCGTCACAGCGTCGAAGAAGCGGGATACTTGGCTTGCACCAGAGCGGTTGAAGACGTTGCCATCAATCGACCATTCGTAGGTGCCTTCGATCAGGTTTTCACCATCAGCGGTGAAGGTGATCGTCAAGGGGCCTTCGGCAGCGTCCACGCTTGCGGTGACATTGATGCGATCTTCCGCACGGAAGGTCACGCTGCGGGTACGGTTACCAGCGAGGTCGCCACCACCGGCACCATCAACACTACCACTCAAGCGAATGCGATATTCGCCAAATTCAGTAGCGATGAAGCAGCCCGGTTGATAGGCATCGCTGCCTTCTGGGCTTGCGCCGAGGTTGTTGCGGTCAAAGTCCCAAGTCCAGGCGACACGATCCAAAATGTCCGCGAGGTCATCGCGTGCCGTTGTGGATGTGTTATTCACACAGACTTCATAACCACCTTCGACTTCTGTCGTGCTGGTGATTTCAAAGTCAACTTGGAGTTGACCAACCGTGATATCACGGGTGCCTTCGCAGTAAATCACGCTGCGATCTTCCGCATCAACCACTTGGACACTCACAGTGCTACGCCCAGTGGGGATACTACCAGACCATGCAGATGCATTCACGCGATGGTTGTTATCGTTGTTACGTTCACCGATGCTTACGCCGCCCAACGTCCAGATATGGATGATGTCGGTTGATCCACGATCCACATTATAGCGGAAGGTATAGTCGCGATCCGGGTAAGCGGGTGAACTTTCGCCACCAAAGCCCTGACAGATCACACGCTCAGTACCGACGTTCACACGGCGTGTACGTGAACATTCTTCGTTACCGTCAATGGTCACGGTGTAGGTCAATTCGTATGACGCACCGGGGTTATCGAAGGTAAACTCGAAGCCTTCGCCAGAACCTGTGAAGCTCTCGTTCGTGTCGCGGTCAACCAGCGTCCAGTTGACGGTGTATTCACGCCCGTCCAGGTTGCGGATTTCACGATCTGCACGCGCACGGAAGTTGACGGTCTCGCCTAGTGCCGGGCTAGTGTCACCGTTCGGGTTACGGCAATCCAAGCCAGAGTAACCGACTTCGATCACGTCGTATTGCACGATACAGGTTGCAGCCCCTGCGGAGTCGTCCGCATCAATTTGACCGTCAACGGCAAATGTACCGGCATCCGGCCAAGCAATGGTAATCGTATCACTGCTCAGGTCACCACCGACGAGTTGATAATCGCCGGAGACGTTCCAGCTATAGGTGATATTTTCCC
>DAOTTT010000444.1:0-4598 GCA_034437635.1 Anaerolineae bacterium
GGCGAAGTCCGCCAGTATCGCTTAACGCGGGCCATCGGCACGATTGGACAGGGCTTCTTGGTGATTACCTTCGGCGCGTTGTATGCCGGCGCGATCCTCACGAGCCTAACGATCTTCAGCGAACGCCTGAGCTTTTTGCTTGAGCCGATAATCGGAGGCTAACATGGCCGATATAGTACGATCTATTCTCGCGGCAGATTTTGGCAGTGTGTATACACGCGCTGTTCTGTTAGATATTGTCGATGGGCAGTATCGCATGGTCGCACGCGGCGAAGGCCGGACGACGGACGGCTTCCCGGTGTATGATTTAGAAGTTGGGTTCAGCCGTATTTTGCGCCAGATGGAAAAATCCATTGGGCGACGTTTGATTGACGCGGATAAACGGATCATCACGCCAGAGAGTGACACCCGCGAAGGTGTGGATTTCTTCGCCGTGAGTGCCAGCTTGGGGCGGCCTATGCGGGCGGTTGTGGTCGGCTTGGTGCCGGATGTCAGCATTGAGAGCGCCATTCGCGCTACCAACGGCACATATATCGAAGTCGTGGCGACGGTCAGCTTGGCCGATGGCCGCGACGACGAAGAACGCCTTAACGCGATTTTGCTCAATTACCCTGATCTGGTTTTGATTTCTGGTGGGACGGAAAACGGCGCGGAAGATGCGCTGCGCCGAAATATTGACCTGGTTTATACGGCGGTCGCTTTAATCGACAAGCAACGCCGCCCGGTGGTGGTCTTCGCCGGGAACACGGCCTTGCAAGAGCAAGCCGAAGAGCGGTTCGCGTCGTTAACACGCTTGTTCATCGCAGATAACGTGCGGCCTGCGCTGGATGAAGAAAAACTTGAAGACGTGCGCTTGAAGATCAACCGGGCGTATGATGCGTATAAAGAGCAGGCACAACAGAGTTTTGCCGTCATTGCAGAGCGCAGCCAAACCGGGATCTTGCCGACGGCACAAGGGCAAGCCGTCGTCGCGGAATATTTAGGCAAGATCGGCCAGGGCAACGTGGCGGTGATTGATGTGGGCAGCGCCGCGACGACCGTTGTGATGGCTGTGGATGGGGATGTTGTCAGCAGTATTCGCACGGATGTTGGCCTGGGGCATAGCGCACCACAGTTATTGGATGTGGTTGGCGTTGCTTCCATCCGCGAATGGCTGCCGATGGAAGTCACCGAAGCGGAGATCCGCAATTATGCCATGAACAAGTCGTTGCGGCCTGGTTCGTTGCCGATGACCTTGCGCGATCTATACTTTGAGCATGGGTTATTGCGGGCAGGGGTGCGCCATATGATCCAACAGGCACACCCTAACTGGGTCACACGCTCCCCGGTGGTTAACCGCGTCATTTTGAGCGGCTCCGCGCTCACGCGGACGGGCGACCCCGGCTTCAACACGCTCCTAGCGTTGGATTGCCTGCAACCTGCCGGGGTCACGGAGATCGAAATAGATAGCTATGGTCTGCTGGCGGCAGTGGGGGCGCTGACCGCGTATGTGCCGGAGGCGGCGGTGCAATTGCTGGAAGTCGGCAATTTGACGCGCTTAGGCGTGAGTTTTAGCGTTGATGGCACCGTTAAACCGGAGCGCGAAGCGATGGAAATTAGCATCAAGCCCATTGATAGCGACGCGCCCACCATCAACCATACGCTCAACGGCGGCCATGTGTGGGTGTATCCGCTGAATTATGGCGAACGGGCGGAAGTAACGGTCAAATGTACACGCGGCCTCACGATTGGCGGCAAACGTCGGACTGAATTTATTGTCGAAGGTGGCGGCTTGGGCTTGTTATTCGACGCACGCGGGCGTACATTGCCCATTGGCACAACGCCCACCGAACGCGCCGCGCAACTGCCGCTATGGGTGCAGGAAGTCAGCGAAGACATCGTGCACGAAATCCCCGCTGAATGGCTAGAGCCGCTTGAGGTCGAACAAGAGGCCCAAGCCGAAGAGAAGCCAGAAGCCAAGCCGGATAAAAAGGCCGAGAAGAAGCGGCGCGGGCGCAAGCGTGGCAAAAAGAAGCAAGAAGAAGCGAGCGACGAGGACGACTTGCAAGCGTTGCTCGATACTGATGACGATCAAGATGAGTTGAACGAGTTGCGTAATGTATTATCCTGACCAACGATATGCCTCCCCGCTGACGGTCATCCGCCGGGAAGCGATGCTGCCAGCAGAGGCGCTAGGCAACGTGAGGACGGCCATCGGCAAGCGCGTTGATGTGCGGGATGTGGTCGCCAATGGCGTGATCCCATCGCGCTATATCGTGCTGGATGCGATGACGTTTTTTAACCTGCTTAAACCAGAACAGCTTGACGATTTGATGCTAGTCAAGCGCGGTGATGTGATCGAAGTTGACCAAGCGATAGCCGGTAAGCGCAAAGATCGCGGTAAGCGCCTGCTTTCGCCTGTGCGGGGTATTTTGTCGCGGGTACTGGAAGGCCGTGTCATCCTGCAAGAAATGCCGGACGTGCTCGATGTAGAAGCCGGGGTGCGCGGTCGTGTCATCCATGTTGAGCCGGGGCGCGGTGTGATCGTCGAGGCCATCGGCGCACAGACCCAGGGCGTATGGGGCAACGGCAACCGCGTTATTGGCCTGTTGCGCGTAGAGCCAAGCGACGGCCTGGAAAGCATCGACCCGGACTCGCTCGAACAGCGGTATGCCGGGGTCATCGCTTTGACGCGGCGGTCGCTCACACCGGCAGCCTTCGATGTGATCGTTGAGCAGAGCATCGCCGGTGTCATCGCGCCGAGTATGGATGCCACGCTGATTCCGCGTACGGTGAACTGGCCGGGGGCCTTGCTCTTGACCGATGGGTTTGGCAGTAGCCGTATGAGCACAGTCATCTATAATATGCTCAACGACTTCGCCGAGCAGGTCGCAACCTTGGATGCCTACACGCCCAGTCGTTTTGAAACCCGCACGCCAGAAGTGATTATTAATGTGTCCGACCGTGAGGCCAAGCCGACACCGCCTAATGTGATGCTGGCCTTGCGCGAAAATTTGACGGTGCGCGTCACCCGTGACCCGTACTTAGGCTTAACGGGTAAGGTCATTGGCCTGCCTAAATCACCCGTTCGTTTACCTAATGGCTTGCGCGTTCCCTGTGCTCAGGTAGAATTGGTGTCAGGGGAGAAGACTTTCGTCCCGATAGCGAATTTAGAGGTGCTGGGACGATAGTCCCCCGGCAGCAAAGGAGACTCTCTTATGAGTAATGTAGATAACTTTGATGATGATATTTTTGGCGACGACGACGATATTTTTGGCGATGATGATTTATTCGCTGATGACGATTTCGATCTCGATGAAACCGAAGAAGCGGATGACTTTTTATTCGACGAAGATGATGCTGATCTTGATGAGCTTGACAGCTTCAACTTAAGTGACGACGACGACCTGAGCTTCGAAGAAGAGGAAGAAACCGGCACCAGCCGTACTTTCATCATCTTGGCTGCCTTGATGATCTTATTCTTCTTGGTCGGCATTGGCTTGGTGTTGTTCTTGGCATTACGGGAAACTGGCCCGTCTGACATTGAGATGACATCCACGCAGATTGCAATGGAAAACGCCCAGACTATTGAAGCGGCAACGCAAGATGCTATTGTCCGGCAGACTGAGAGCTTCGGCACACAAGAGGCGATCAACGCGGGGGCGACAGAAACAGCGGAGGCAGAAGCCGCTAACCTCCTCTTGACGCAAACGGCGGAAGCAGAAGCGACCAACGACCAAGCGACAGCGGTCGCGCAATTAACGGCGAATGCGCTTGAGACGGCAATTGCCCTCAGTCAAACGCCTACACCCCTGAGTGGGGTCAGCGGCGGCCTGGACATCCCAGGCACACAGACAGCGCAAGTGGCCTCTTTGACGCAGCAGGCGATTTCTGCTACGCAGACATTTGAAGCCGGGCAAAATGCGGAAGTGACCGAAGAAGTCATCGTAGGACCGCCTTCTACGCAGGTTGCGTTAAACGTGGGCGATGTCGCAGCGACGGCGACGGCGATTGCTCAACAGCTACAAGGCGGCGTTGCCACGCCCACACCGCAAGAAGCGATCCCCGGTGGCGAGACGACCGATAACAACGGCGGTGGCACCGACAGCGGTGTTGTCGATCAAGGTGGTGGTACATTGCCGGATACAGGCTTGCTTGACGATCTCGGTAGCGATCAAGGGATTTTGTTGGTGATATTGCTGGCGATGGGCTTGCTTGGTCTTATCGCTGTCTCGCGGACACTGCGTGCGGCCAACGCCCGCCAGTTGTAAGACGCGATCATATAGCGTATTGATAACAGGCTGTATCTGTTCGGATGCGGCCTTTTTGTTGATTAGGCTTTTCCAGAGAATAAACGCTTCGTGATGTGGTGATACGTAACTACTCAGCCATGCCCGCATCGGCTCAAAGCCGATGGCTAAACAAATGCTTGGAAGCCCATAAATGGGCTGTATACAATGATATTTCTCACTAATTAGCCCGTTTACGGGCTTTGCGGTTAGCTAGTCCCCAATAGTGTGAAGTTATTCTGATGCGAGATTAAGACGCGGTTGTTAAAGTGAGAATATGACAGATAAAAAACAGATCGAACGGCAGAAGATAAACGCACCTTATCGCGA